>CALWVH010000079.1 GCA_944384915.1 uncultured Clostridia bacterium
TCGATGCCGTTGAGCAGGATTTCCCCCTCGGTGGGGTCATACAGGCGGCATAGGAGCTTGATAAAGGTGGTTTTGCCGCTGCCGTTCATGCCCACCACAGCCAGCCGGCTGCCTACCCGGAACTTGATGCTGACATGGCGCAGCACCCACTGGTCGGTGTCGGGATAGCGGAAGGAAACGTCCCGGAACTCCACCTCATAGTTGCGGTCAGAGCGCTTTTCGGTGGTAAGGCTGCCCTGATACATCCGGTTGGGGATGTCCAGAAATTGAAAGCCATCCTGTAAAAATTGGCCGTTACCCTGCATTTCCCCCATTGTTGTCAGCAGATTGGAGAGCCCCCGGAACAGCTGGGTAATCGCTCCCACATACTGGGTAACAGAACCCACGCCAAAGGCACCTGCCCAGGCTTTCAAACAGACGAACGCATAGACCACGCCGGTGAGGATGGCCGTAACGCACTGGGATAGAGCGGCCCAAAGACCCATAGGCCCTTTTGCATTTTTGGCAATGGTAGAGCCTGGCATATAAGCGTTGTTCCGGTCAAGATAGGGTTCACAGACCTTTTCCTGCTGTTCATACATCCGCACATCAGGAGCCCGGCTTCTGTTTGCGCTCAGGGTAGCATAGAAGCCGAAAAAACGATTGGCTAAACGGGATTCCGGTGCATAAGCAATCCAGTACCGGTAAATCTGGTTGCTGCATAGAGGAGCAACCACAGAGATGAGCAGCATGAACCCCACAATCCCCACTGCTATAAGGGGATGATTGATGAAGGCAAGGCTGCTGCCTTGAGGCACTTGCAAGAGGAACATACTCATAGAAAGGCCGATACCTCCCAAAATCTGCACCACCGCAGTAACAAGGTCTTCAAAAAAGGAAAGAGTCTTGTGTATTCCCAAGCCTGCCCACTGGGAGTTTTGGTTGATTTGGGAATACAGGTCAAAGACTGCCTGCCGGTCTACATCCACATAATCGAGAGAGAGCATTTTTTTCATATAGATTTGGCTGTCCAGGCGGTCGGCAGAAGCCTTCTCATAGTTTGCCCACCGGGAGAAAATCCCCTGCAACAGAGCGCAGCCTGCCGTACAGGAAAGGGTGAGGATCACCCATTTGGTCAGTTCTTCCGGGCGCCGATTTCCCGCCAGTTCGTTGATGATCTGTGCAGAGAAGAAAATTGTCACATAAGGCGTGATGGCTTTCATCATGGAGGAGGCCAGCGTGGAGAAAAACACGCCTGGACACAGCTTCCACCAGATTTTCCATGCCCGCAAATTCATCTTCCAGGCTTGGCGATAGGTGAGCTTGGTTTTCTCATTCTCCATCCTCTTTTCCTCCTTCCTTGTAGTACCGGCTTTGCACTTCAAACAACTTTGCATAGCTGCCGCCCTGCTTCAACAGTTCGTCGTGAGTCCCTTCTTCAGAAATCTGTCCGTTTTCCAGCATCAGGATGCGGTCACAGAACCGGGTGGAGGCCAGGCGATGGGAGATAAACACCGAGGTTTTTCCATGGGTCATCCCGCTGTATTTTTGATAAATATCGCTTTCGGCAATGGGGTCAAGGGCAGCGGTGGGTTCGTCCAACACTAAAATAGGCCCGTCTTTATAGAGCGCTCTGGCCAGCATCAGCCGCTGGGTCTGGCCGCCGGAAAGCTCCACGCCATCCTCAAAGACCTGTCGCCCAATGGGGGTCTGCATCCCCTTGGGGAGGGACTCCACCTTTTCGGTGAGCCCCGCCTGTTCCAGACAGCGGCGCACCCGTTCCTCATCAATGCCTTTTACCCGCTGGGCAACATTTTCGGCCACGCTGGCTTCCAGCACCGAAAACTCCTGAAATACTGCGGAAAACAGCTTGTAATATTCCCGCCGGTTATAGCGGCGGATGTCCTCTCCGTTCAGGAGAACACGTCCCTCGGTGGGGTCAAGGAATCCACAGGCCAGCCGTACCAGTGTGGTTTTACCGGCGCCGTTTAGTCCCACAATGGCCAACTTTTCTCCGGGCCGGATGGTCAGGTTGATATGGCGCAGAGTGTCTGCTTCTGCTTTGGGATACCGGAAGGAAACGTCCTCCAACCGAATTTCACAGGGAGTACGCAGATTCTGGGGCAAAGGTTCTCCTTCTTCAAACCGGAAAGGCTCCGGATATTCCAGAAATTCCCGCACAATGGAGATATCCAGGCTCTGTTTATGTAACTGGGTGAACATTTCCAGAATCCCCGTCACCCACTGGGTAAAGCCGCTTGCGGCGGTAAAATAGAGCAGAAATTCGGATGCGCTCATACCGCTGGTCAGAGTAAGCCAGAGCAGATAGGCATAGGCGATCCCGTTGCGAAGCAGGGAAAGGAGCAGGTCGATCACATTCGTCCAGATGTACAGGGATTCCCGTTTCCGAATGAATCCCTGATACAGGCGCAGAGTTTTGTACCATATGTCGTTTACCCAGCCTGCCAAGCCAAAAATCCGGATATCCTTGGCCAGAAAGCGTTCGGTTGCCTTTTCCCGGATATAGTACATCTCCTTGATGTATCCGGATTCCTCCTCACGGTGCCGGTAGCCCCATTCATTGATGCGCTTGTTTACCAAATATCCAGCAACGGTGGTGGCGATAATGACACAGAGCAACAGGGGATGCAGGCCGGACAACACTGCCAGATAGGCGATAAATCCCAGTATATTGGTCAAAATCACCGTCCAGGTAGTCCAGATGTATTCCACCGAATCCTGATTACCGGAACAGGCATCAAAGGACTTGCCTTCCAGGTCATTAAAGCGATCTTCTTTCAGGTTGGGATAGGAAGTCCGGGCCATTTTTATCCCGATTTGCCGAACAATTGAGATTCGCACCCCAACCCGGCCATACATGGTGTTGGTGTCCAGATACTGCTTCAAACCGGACAAAACCAGCAGCGCCAAACTGAACCCGCCAATGGCGAGGAGTAACTCCTCAAGGGGGGCAGCGGTTTCCACTTTTTGCAACACCATAGGGGCGATCAACAACTCTGTAACCGTTTGGGCGGCAGTGACCACCGCCAGCGCAATGCACAAAAAAATTACGCTTGGATAATTTCTCCAGGCTTGGGTCAGCATGTAGCCGGTGTTTTGCCACATGTTATAGGGGGACTTCTTTTTTTCTTCCATGTATTCTCACCTCTGGTACTATCCTATCAAAAAAATTCGCCCCCGGAGGATTCTGGGGACGAATTGTCATTTTTGGGGGACGAATTGCAAATCTCACACCTGCGGCAGCAAAATCTCAGTGGTAAAAGCGCCGTCCTCGCTGTTTCGGCTGAGGTACCCGTCCAGCCGCTCTACAATGGCGTCGATGCGTACAAGCCCCAGCCCATGACCCTCGCCTTTGGTGCTGCGGAACAGGCCGCCCTGCTTTTCCATCTTTTTCCCGGCAGTGAAATTGGTAAAGGAAATATAGAGCTGGGTGTTTTTCATATCCATATACACCCGAATCAGCCGCTTCTCCTCCGGCAGCTTCATGCTGGCTTCGATGGCGTTGTCAAACAGATTCCCGATAATGCAGCACAGGTCGATCTCGGAGGATTTCAGCTTCACCGGGATATGGGCATCGGCTACCACAGGGATGTGCCGAGATTTGGCCAGAGAAATTTTGGAATTGAGGATGGCGTCCGTCATGGGGTTTCCAGTTTTGATAACGGTGTCCACCGTTGTCAGGTCGTTGTCCAGCAGGTCAAGATACCGCTGAATGGCCGGTAAATCCCCGGCAGCGGCATAGGCCTTCATGGTTTGGATGTGGTTTCGGTAATCGTGTCGCCAGCCCCGAATCTGGCGATACATGTTCTCCACTTCCCGATAGTGGGTTTCGATCAGCTCGCTTTGATAAGCGCCAATCTGTTTTTCAATTTTCTTTGCTAAAAATCTCATCTTTGTTACCCCATGTTGATAATCGCCCGGTTGACCCCTTCATACGCCCCACGGGGGAGAGGGATGGCTGTACCGTCGCTGAGCCTAATTTCGCTTTTTGTCACCCGGCTGATGGCGGTCAGGTTTACGATCACCGAACGCCCGGCCCGGTAGAACCGCTCGTCCAGCTGCTTTTCCAGTTCACCCAGCGTCATTTTTACTTTATACTCCTCTTTGGCGTGGAGCGTGACATAGTTGCCCATCACATCCGCATAACGGAGCTGATGGATGGGAACCCGCACCAGCTCGCCACCAGATTCCAGATGGAGTACGGTTTCGTTTTTCTGCACTTTATCCACCGCCCGGTCAAGGACAGAAAAGAGCTTTTCCTTGTTCACCGGCTTCATCAGATAATGCAGGGCGGCCACTTCATAGCCCTCCGCAATATAGTCGGAATACCCGGTGAGGAAGATAATTTGAACTGTTTCGTTTTCCCGGCGCAATGTTTTGGCAAGGCTCACCCCGTCCATTTCTCCCATTTCAATATCCAGAATCAGAATATCGTAGTTTTTATGTTCTGCATAGTGAAACAAAAATGCTTCTGCAGAAGGGAAGGTATCTATATGAATAGAAACGCCGGATTTTTCCGACCACTGTTGGATAAGGCCCATGACATACTCCATGTCGTTTTTACTGTCATCGCAAATTGCCAGTTGGTAACTCATTTTAAAAATACAGGTCCTTTCTATATAGGATAATGCATTTTGTAAGGTTTCAGCTTTGTCTCCTTTGATGAAGTAATTCTATACCAAAACCGGGAATGAATCAATGGCTGAGGACATTCTTTTCCCATCCAAATATGGAAATGAATTTGTGTCCGTTTTCCTATTGGATAATCATCAGAAATGTAGTATAGTGAGAAAAAGAAGTTTTTAAGCTAAAGGAGTTGTTTAAAAATGACGGAAAAAGAAAAATCCCATGCCGAAATGCTGTATCAGCCCAATGACCCGGAATTGGTAAAGGATCGCGATTTGACGGTCAAAAAACTGTATGAATATAATAATTTGAATCCGCTGGATCGTGAAGCAAGAAGCAAGGCCATACAGGGTATCCTTGGGAAAACGGGAAGCAACTGCGTGGTAGAACAGCCTCTCTTTTGTACGTATGGGTATAACGTTACCGTGGGCGACAACTTTTTCTTGAACGTAAATGGAAAGCTGATGGACAGCGGAAAGATCACCATTGGAAACAATGTGTTTATTGCTCCAAATGTCTGCATCATCACAGAAGAGCATGCAATGGATGTAGAACAGCGGATTCAGGGGTTGGAATACACCCATCCTGTCACCATAGGGGACAATGTCTGGATTTGTGCAGGCGCGCTCATTTTACCGGGAGTGACTATTGGAGAGGGAAGCGTTATTGGAGCGGGAAGCGTTGTAACGAAGGATATTCCTCCCAAAAGTCTTGCAGTCGGTAATCCATGTAAAGTAATCCGTCAGCTGTAAAGGTGACTTTTTGGTGTACATCTGCGGTTCAATATGATAAAATAATAGCAGCTCATGACGTTTTTAGAAACAGATGAGCTGCTGTTTTTTGTCAGCTTTCAAATGTTGGAATGGAGGAAGCCTATGGTCAGAATGATTGCCAGTGATATTGACGGTACTTTGTTGAAGTATGGTGAAAAAGAATTGCCGATCCGTCTTTTTTCTCTGATCCGTCAGTTAAAAAAAGAAAATATTATTTTTTGTGCCGCCAGTGGCCGACAGTATTCCAGCTTGCGAAGATTGTTCCGCCCAGTAGCCGATGAGATTTATTATATATGTGAAAACGGTGCCGTGGTATTTGGGGAGGGCCCCAATCCACCGGTGCTGGGAAAAACGGTTATGGAAAGACCTCTTGCTGAAAAACTGATCCGGGATATCGTCTCACGAAAAGATTGTGAAGTACTGATATCGGGAGAAAACACCAGCTATTTGATGCCCAAAAAGCAGGAGATTGTTACACATATTCGAGATTTTACGGGCAATAATGTTTCTTTTGTTACGAATGAGAAGGAAGTGCCGGAACCGATCATCAAGGTTTCTGCTTTTTGTACTCCAGATACTACTATTCCAGAACAGGAGTTAGCTCCTCAATGGAGGGAGCATTTTTCCGGCGCTGTAGCAGGAAAACAGTGGCTGGATTTTACCCTAGCTAATAAAGGCACAGGGATTTCTGCTCTATGCAGTGCGCTGCATATCCCTTTGCATGAGGTTATGGCGTTTGGGGACAACTATAACGATATTCCCATGCTTGAAAAGGTAGGACATCCCGTATTGATGGAGAGCGCCCATCCGTATTTAAAAACTAAAATTACTACTCATTGTACAGATGTGCCAGAATATATCTATCAAAAAATAATATCCCAGTAAAGGTGGCGTAATAAAAGCAGAATCCCTGTAGTTGTTTACATAAATTTACTTTTTCTTTGGACAGCTAGATGTTATAATAATTTTATTTTGTAGATTTTTAGAAAAAGAGAAACAATAGTTTGAAAGGTGGGATTTTTATGGCAGGAACGGATATTGCTATTGACCTGGGAACTTCTTCTGTAAAAATATTTTTGGAAAAAAAGGGAATTGTACTGAATGAACCAGCAGTAATCGCTGTAGATACCCTTACGGATAATATTGTTGCCATAGGGGAAGAGGCATATAAAATGATAGGACGTACTTCTGAAAGAACTGCTGTGGTGCGGCCTATGACTAATGGTGTGATTTCAGACTTTATGTTGGCGCAAGAGATTATCCGCTACTATTTCAAAAAAATTAGTGGTAGCCGAGTTTTTATGCCTCGAGTGGTGGTAAGTGTCCCCTGCGGTATTACAGAAGTAGAAAAGCGTGCTGTAGTGGACACCATTAGTTCTACTGGCGTGCGGAAGATCTGCCTTATTGAAGAGCCCGTGGCTGCTGCAATGGGGGCGGGTGTAGATATTTCTCAGCCTCATGGTATTTTTGTAGTAGATATCGGGGGTGGTACCACCGATATGGCCGTGATCTCTCTTAGTGGCGTTGCCATTTCCTCCTCTATGCAGATTGCAGGAAGTACCTTTGATGACCGCATCATAAAATATATCCGCAAAAAGTACAATCTCATTATTGGAGAACGGATGGCAGAGGAAGCCAAGAAAGCAATCGGTTGTGTATATCCTCAGAAGGAATCCCGCACATATCGGGTAAAGGGCCGCAATGCTCTTACAGGGCTTCCTCAATGGGCAGAGGTCACTTCTGAAGAGATGCTGGAGGCATTGATCGAGCCTGCTATGCAGATTGTTCGCAGAGTGCAGGAAACACTGGAAAATACCCCACCGGAGCTGATGAGCGACGTGTATGAAGATGGTATTATTCTGACTGGTGGTTCCTCCTATCTGGCAGGGTTTGAGAAGCTGCTCTCCAAGAAGACAAAGATTGCTGTCAAACGAGCAGAAGAGCCGGAGTTGTGTGTAGCAAATGGAGCGGGAAAGGCAATCAAATACATTGATGATATGGAAAATAAGGAATATGGTATCTTAAATCCATTAAGTGCTGCCTATTGATCCATATAAAAACTTATCAGCCAAAGGGGTTTGAGCAATATGACAATCGAAGAAGCTGGAAAGCTGGCTGCGGAGCTGCGAAAACAGATTACCTATCATGGACAGAAATATTATGTAGAAGATTCCCCTGAGATTGAGGATTATGAATATGACAGGCTGTATCGGCAGTTGGAAGAACTGGAAACACAGTTTCCACAGCTGATTACTCCTGATTCTCCTACACAAAAGATCGGTGGCGCCCCCATTAACACTTTTGAAGAAGTACAGCATGTAGTGCCAATGGAAAGCCTTCACGATTCTTTTTCTGAGGAAGAGTTGCTGGATTTTGATCGGAAAGTACGGGAATCCTTTGACACAGTACAGTATGTGGTAGAACCCAAGTTTGACGGTTTATCTGTTTCGTTGGAATACCGAGACGGCGTATTGGTTCGGGGCTCCACCCGCGGCGATGGTCTAGTAGGAGAGGACGTTACCGCAAATATCCGTACCATTCGTACCGTGCCCAAAAAACTCCGGGAGCCGGTGCCCTATCTGGAAGTGCGGGGCGAGGTGTATATGTCCCATGAGAGTTTTTTCCAGCTTTGCGCTCGACAGGAGCTAAATGAAGAAAAGCCCTTTAAAAATCCCAGAAATGCTGCTGCCGGTTCTCTACGTCAAAAAGATGCCCGAGTTACGGCGTCTCGTGGGCTGGATATCTTTGTTTTCAATATTCAGCAAATTGAGGGAGAGACCCTTTCTTCTCATTCCCAGTCGTTAGAACGGATGAAGGAATTGGGTTTGACCGTCAGTCCCTTTTATGCGGTGTGTGATACCATGGACGAAGTCATCAGAGAAATTCGACGTATTGGAGAAATGCGGGGAAATCTTCCGTATTCTATTGATGGCGCAGTGGTAAAGGTCAATGATTTTGCCCAGCGTGCGCAGTTGGGCAGTACTGCGAAATTCCCCCGGTGGGCGGAGGCTTTCAAATATCCCCCGGAGGAAAAGGAGACCACCTTGCTGTCAGTGGAGATCAATGTGGGGCGTACTGGCGTGCTTACTCCTACCGGGGTTTTTGAACCCGTATTACTGGCAGGCACAACCGTTAGTAGAGCTACGCTTCATAATGAAGATTTTATCCGGGAAAAGGACCTGCGGGTCGGTTCCCGTGTAATTTTGCGCAAAGCAGGGGAAATCATTCCTGAAGTGGTATCCGTAGTGTCTCAACCGGAGGGAAGCACTTTGTTTACCATGCCGGAAACCTGCCCTTCCTGTGGAGAACCGGTATACCGGGAGGAAGGGGAAGCTGCCATACGTTGTACCAATCCGGAATGTCCTGCCCAACTGTTGCGGCATCTTATCCATTTTGCCTCCCGGGACGCGATGGATATTGACGGCCTTGGGCCGGCCATTTTGGAACAGCTGGTAGCGGAAGATCTGCTGCACACTCCGGCTGATTTATACACCCTTACGCAAGAACAGCTTGCCGGATTGGAGCGTATGGGGGAGAAATCTGCTGCAAACCTGTTGGAGTCCCTGGAAAAATCCAAATCCAATGAGCTTTATCGGCTAGTTTTTGCGTTGGGAATTCCCCATATTGGTGCCAAGGCAGCTAAGCTCTTGACTACCCGATTCCGCACCATGGATGAGTTGGCGGGAGCTACCATAGAAGCAATCAGTGAGATTGATGGCTTTGGAGGTATTATGGCTCAATCTGTGGTGAATTTCTTCCAGCTTCCCGGTACAGCTCATCTGATTTCTCGGCTAAAAGAGTTGGGAATCAATATGCAGGCGGAAGAGACCGTTTCCGGTACCCGCTTTGCAGGAAAGACCTTTGTGCTTACCGGTACTCTGTCCTCTATGACTCGAAACGAAGCCTCTGCGATTATTGAGAAGTTGGGAGGGCGTGTCAGCGGCTCTGTATCCAAAAAGACCTCTTTTGTGGTAGCAGGGGAAGAGGCGGGCAGTAAACTTACCAAAGCTCAAAAGCTGGGGGTGCCCGTACTCAGTGAGGAGGAATTCCTCTCAATGGCGGAAAGCGAATAAGGGGCGTTATCATGCAGACTAGAACGGTAGGAATATTAGCCCATGTGGATGCGGGAAAGACCACATTGAGCGAGCAGATTTTATATCAGGCCCACACCATCCGGCAGGCTGGGCGAGTGGATAACCGGGACAGCTTTTTGGATACCGACCCGCTGGAAAAGCAGAGGGGAATCACGATCTTTTCCGGGCAGGCCCCATTTTTCTGGAAGGATTGCCCTTGGTACCTGTTGGATACCCCAGGCCATGCGGATTTTTCCCCGGAAATGGAACGGTGTATTCCAGTGATGGATGCCGCTGTAGTGGTAATCAGCGCTACAGAAGGAATACAAGGGCATACGGAAACCATATGGAGACTATTGCGAAGGTTTCAGATCCCTACCTTTTTCTTTCTGAATAAAATCGATCTTCCCGGAGCTCGCCCCCAGGAAGTGCGAGAGCAAATACAGAAGCGGTTTCGTACAGTCCCTGCTCTTGTTGAAAATGGAATCACCCCAGAGATGACCGATGTAGCTGCTGAGGAGGATGATGCCATATTAGAGCGGTATCTTGCCGGCGATATTCAGGAGGAGGAATGGCCAAAGCTGTTGCTGCCAGCACTTCGCTGTGGCAAACTGTGCCCTTGCGTGGAAGGTGCTGCTTTGCAGGGCAATGGCATACATACACTATTGGATATTCTTCATTTGCTGGTGTCGCAACCGGGAGGGGAAGAAAAGCCGTTTTCTGCCCGTGTGTATCAGATACGTCGAGACACACAGGGGAACCGGCTGGCTTTTTTGAGGGTGACCGGAGGGCGCCTCTCGATAAAAGATTCAGTTGGGGAAGAAAAAGTACATGAGTTGCGGCAGTACAGTGGTATCAAATTCCAGCCTATACGAGAAGCCGTTGCTGGGGAATTGTGCGCCGTTTCTGGACTTGCTTCGGTAACTGCTGGAGAAGCCATCGGAAATGTAAAGGAAGAAATTGCTCTGCATTGGGACCCTATGCTTTCTGCTGCGGTGGTGTATGACCAGAGCCAGTGCAGTTCCAAGGAAATGGTGAGTCGGTTCCGATTGTTGGCAGATGAGGAACCCGCCCTTCGGGTAGAGTGGCTGGAAGAAGTGCAGGAGATCCGGGTACAGGTAATGGGTACCATCCAATTAGAGGTATTGGCAGAACGATTTCGTCAACGGTTTTCCCAGGAAATTTCCTTTGGGCCGTGCCGAGTGGTATATCGGGAAACCATTGGGGCTCCTGTAGATGGCTGGGGCCACTTTGAGCCTCTTCGTCATTATGCAGAGGTGCATTTACGGCTGGAACCAGGAAAGCGGGGAAGCGGTATTGTTTTTAAAAGGGAGTGCTCTACCGATCGCCTTTCCCTAAACTGGCAGCGGCTGATTGAGACTCACGTATATGAAAAAGAACACAAAGGGGTGCTTACCGGCTCTCCGATAACAGATCTTCAGGTAGTTTTACTGGATGGCCGCTCTCACGAGAAGCATACAGAAGGCGGAGATTTTCGGGAAGCCACCTATCGTGCCATTCGTCATGGCCTGATGAATGCACAAAGTATCCTGCTGGAACCTTGGTATGCTTTTGCTGCTGTCGTGCCCAACGAGTTGATAGGTAGATTTCTTTCGGATATTCAAAAATATGGTTGTTCTTTTGAAGCGCCGTTATCAGAGGGGGATACTTCTTGTGTTACAGGACGGGGCCCTGTTGCTTCTTTGATGGAGTATCCACGGGAATTTGCTTCCTACACACGGGGGCGGGGAAGCCTTTCTTTTCGTTTTGACGGTTATGAACCTTGTCGAGAACAGGAAAAAGCAGTAAAAGAAGTGGGATATGATCCTGAGCGGGATATAGAAAATCCTGCAGGTTCTGTTTTTTGCTCTCATGGAGCAGGATTTTTGGTGCCTTGGCAGGAAGCGGAAAATTATATGCACTTAAAGTGATTTTAGGGGATGAAGAATGGAAGAATTCTTCATGTTTATGCACCAATTATATCTATCCATTCATTTTGTTATTTGTTATAATTAGTTAAGTAAAGTTTTCTGTTAGCATGATGTACAGAAACATAGAGAATAACATATGGGAGGTTTTCTGGTATGGTAACAAAATTTGCGGATTTGTATCCAAACGATCAGGAAGCACAAAAAGCCCGTTATGCCCGCATTGCAGCCGGGTATGAGGAGTACTTTGGAAAGGCAGATGTGACCTTTTTCAGTGCCCCTGGGCGTACAGAAGTAGGCGGCAATCATACAGATCATAACCATGGCTGCGTGTTGGCAGCTGCTGTTAATTTGGATATTGTAGCGGCTGCTGCAAAAAATGATGACAATGTGGTGCGTTTGAAGTCCGCTGAGTATCCCAATACGGATATTATAGACCTGTCTGATTTGTCCATTCAGGCCAGCGAGCAAGAAAAGGCTGCTTCTCTCATCCGGGGCGTATGTGCTCGCTGTAAGGAACTTGGCTACAAAATCGGCGGCTTTAATGCTTATACTGCCACACAGGTACTAAAAGGTTCTGGCCTTTCTAGTTCTGCGGCTTTTGAGGTAGTATTGGTCACTATTATTAGCCACCTGTATAATGATGGCGCTATTGACCCGGTAACAGCTGCCCAAATCGCACAATATGCAGAAAATGTGTATTTTGGAAAACCCTCTGGTCTGATGGACCAAACTGCTAGCAGCGTGGGTGGATTCACCGCCATCGATTTTCATGATCCCAAAAACCCCGTATTGGAAAAAGTAGATTTTGATATTGAAAAGCAGGGCTATGCTCTCTGTATCGTAGATACTGGTGGAAATCATGCAGATCTTACCGGCGATTATGCAGCCATTCCTGTGGAAATGAAGTCTGTAGCGAAGTTGCTGGGTGCTGAAGTTCTGCGTGATGTGGATGAAAAGGCATTTTGGAAGCAAATTGGTTTTCTGCGGACAAAAGTAGGGGATCGGGCGGTGCTTCGTGCTATGCATTTCTTCAGCGATAACTGGATTGCACAGGAGGAAGCTCGCGTGCTGAAAGCCGGAGATTTTGAGGCGTTTAAGGAACTGATTATCACTTCCGGCCGTTCTTCTGCTACCCGGCTGCAAAATGTCTTTGCTTGCAGCAATCCTTCTGAGCAAGGGCTGTCTTTGGCACTGGCTGTTTCTGAAAAACTTCTTGCCGGAAAAGGCGCTTGGCGTGTACATGGCGGGGGCTTTGCCGGCACCATTCAAGCCTTTGTTCCTTTGGAGATGTTGGAAGAATATCGCCAGGGGATCGAGGCTGTGTTTGGCGAAGGAACTTGCCATATTTTGTCTATTCGCAATGCTGGCGGTGTCTTAGTAGAATGCTAACAAAATTGTAAGATTGTTTTCGGCAAGATTGGATACCTTTTGGTTGGGTTTTGTGGTATACTTTGAAATATCAGGTATACTTTCTTAAAGGGGCGTGTGGGCTATGGATGTGTCCATTATTTTTCCCGTCCGAAATATTGAACAGGAAATTATTCCAGTTATCAGGCATTTAGATTCCCAAGCAGTTAATTTTTCTTATGAACTGATTATTGTAGATATGGGTTCTGAGGATATGACGGTTGTTACTGCATTGCAGGCACTTCATGAAAAGGGGATCAATGGCTGTGTAATACAAAATGGCCACGTTCCGCCAGCAGACGCCTTGAATTCCGGGCTACAAAAGGCTCGGGGAAAATATGTCACTTTTGTGTTTGCGCGCAGGATCTACAGCCAGATATGGGAAAGCTATTATACTGCTGCGGAACATTCTGAAGCTGATATTGTGTTCGGAAGCACTTCCGCAGATGATTCCCGTATTGCCGAAAGAATTTCTGTCAGCAAAGTAATCAAGAAAAAAGGGGGAGCAGAATATCTGTTTTCTCTTTTAGAAGGAAATACCTTTGTGGATATTGCGGCTTTGCTGATTCGTCGCCGCTTTTTACTGGATAACCATTTGTGGTTCCATGAAGGATGTCTGTTTGGATATTCTGATGAATTTCTATATCGATGCCTTTTATCTGCACAAGAAGTGGTCCAAGCACCTGCAATCCTGCAAAGAGTGCCGAAACTAGAGATGTCCTGTGAAAAAGCGCAGCCCGTAGGCCCGGAAATTTTTCAGGAAGTAGAAGCAATGATCCGGGTACGGGATTTGATCTGGTGTGAGCATAGCGGTGAAACGGACTTGCTGGAAGCTATGAATTTCCAGCGTTTGCCTCAGGCTGTCATGCATTGTGTAGATGTACTCCTTTTGGAGGGACTTCCTAAAGCAACAGTGGAAAGAGAGTTAAAAGAGCGTTCTTATCATCACTTGCTTCGTGTTGGAAAAACAACTGGAAATTTATTGCGTAAAAAGATTCGCAGATGGAAACACCCGTTCCTTTTATATCATCCAAATTGAATTACGCCGTCCCGCAATTATATCGGGACGGCGTTTTCCGTGGGGGAAAAGAGCAGGATTTAAGGAGCTTGAAAGAAAAGTTTACAATCTATTCACTCCCTATCTAGTAGTGCTATAGTAAAATAATGTCACGCGGATATGTGTTAATTCATGACGGCAGGAGTGAATTTAGTTTGTTTGGTTATATACGTCCGTTAAAAGCGGAACTGCTGGTTCGTGAATATGAACAGTACCGCGGGATATACTGTACGCTGTGTAGGTCTATGGGAAGAGCATATGGCAGAATTTCAAGATTGACATTAAGCTATGATGCTACCTTCCTGGTAATGGTGATTGCAGGGCTTTCGGAAGAATGTCCCCATTTTTCTTCTGGACGCTGTGTAGTCAATCCTATGAAGAAATGTCTATATTCTTCAGGTAATGGGAAAGCCTTTGAGTACGCTGGGGCGTTGTCGATTTTATTAACAGACGCTAAGCTTCAAGACGATCAGGCGGATGGAAAACTGTTTGCCAAAATACGTGCTGGCTTTCTTAGACTGTTGGGGAGCCGCTCAAAGAAGAAGGCTGCTAAGGCTTATCCTTCTTTGGCAAAACTAGTGGAAACATATGTGCAGGCTCAAAGGGCGGTAGAAAACCAGCCTGGAGCTTCTCTGGATGCTTCCGCTGATCCCACTGCCCGTTTGTTGGCAGATGCCTTCCGGATGTTATCGCCGGATGATGAAAAAAAGGCGTTGATCCTGGAAGAATTGGGTTATTTTTTAGGCCGTTGGATCTATTTAATAGATGCCGCAGATGATTTATCCGATGATTTGAAAAAGGGAAATTTCAATCCCTTTATCGGATATCTTTCCCTACAAAATATTCCTTTGGAAGGGGAAGCGAAGCGTAAGGCCGAAGAAACCTGCAACGGCGTTTTGAACAGCACTGCAGCGCGTATCCTGCCAGCCTTTCACTTACTGGAGTGGAACCATTTTGGTCCTATCCTGGAAAATATTGTCGAAAAAGGGCTGCCGGAAATGCAGCGTGAAATATTATTTTTGCACACAAAGGAGAAGAAGAATGTCTGATCCATATAAGGTTTTAGGAGTATCCCCTTCTGCTACTGACGAAGAGATCAAATCTGCCTATCGGGAGCTGGCAAAAAAGTACCATCCCGATAACTATGCCAATAGTCCTCTTGCCGAATTCGCCAATGAAAAGATGAAGGAGATCAATGAGGCATATGATGCGATCGTAGCACAGCGCAGAAACGGAAACGCCAATCCCGGGTATCAGCAAAATCCTTATCGTTCTGCTGGTGGATATGCCGGCAACTACAATAATAGATATCAAAATTCCGGGTTCAGTGATGTGCGAAATCTGATTATGAATGGCAGAATCGCAGACGCAGAACAGATTTTGAATGGCGTGCCTATGGATGGCAGAAATGCCGAATGGTATTTCTTAAAAGGAACGGTCCTTTATAAACGGGGCTGGCTGGAAGAAGCATCCAATCATTTTTCTCGGGCATGTCAAATGGACCCCATGAACCCGGAGTACCGGGCAGCTATGAATCAAGTCGTCAATCAGAGAAGCGGACAGTACGGCGGCTATAATCCCAATATGCAGGGGGCTGGTGGCTGTAATGCCTGTGACGCCTGTTCTACTCTGATCTGTGCCGATTGCTGCTGTGAATGTATGGGCGGCGACCTGATCTCCTGTTGCTGACGGGAGGCGTGTAGCATTGAATCGAACGATACAGGTTGCTTTTTGCGGGGCATCCGTTGCTATTCAAATCGTTCTGCTCTTGCTTACCAATTTTTTTCCTAATGCAACCTTAGCGCTTCCGGCTTTGGCTGGTGTTATGCTGATGGTAATAGTGATGGAAATTGGAAAGCGTTGGAGTTGGGCTGTTTTTGGAGTTTCCGCGATTCTCTCTTTCTTTTTGGTATCCGATAAAAAGGTAGTTCTCTTGTATGGTCTGTTTTTGGGATACTATCCTACGTTAAAAGCAGGAATTGAACGTGCTGTGCGTTCCCAAGTGTTAGGCTGGATTTTGAAGTTGCTCACATTTAATGCAGCAGTAGGATTGTATTTTGTATTGATAGTATTTGTACTTCAGATTCCAATTAGTGGTATTTTTTCTCTTGCGTTTTTACCGGCCGCTTTATTAGTTGGAGCAAATGCTTTATTTGTTATTTATGACCTGCTTTTAAGCGGATTGGTAATACAGTATTGGAACCGGTTGCATCCTCATATCTCCCGATTGACGGCGGGGAAGAAATAAAGTACGCAGGATCTTGCGAAAGATCCTGCTTTTTATTTGTTATAAACTAAAAATGAATCAAAGAACATGATTTCCTGCATTTTGGACTTGAAATTCTTCGGGAGCACTTGATTTTTTTTCATTTACAGGATACTATGGAATAGAAAGAAAGCAAGTGATCTTTTTAAGGTCACTATGAAAAAAGATTGGGGATGAACAACGTGAACATCCAGCTAGTTGCACGGATTCATGAAAAAATGCCTGGCTTTTCCAAAGGACAAAAACGGATTGCCAAATATATTGAGGAGCATTATGATAAGGTGGCTTTTATGACGGCTTCCAAACTGGGGGCTACTGTGGGCGTCAGTGAATCCACCGTTGTCCGGTTTGCAACAGAGATCGGTTATTCTGGATATCCGGAATTGCAAAAGGCTATGCAGGAAATGATCCGCAGCCGGCTCACTAGTGTACAGCGCCTGGAGATTACTTCTCAGAATCTGGAGCCTTCGCAGCTGTTGGGGGCGGTTCTGAATCAGGACATTGATATCATTCGACGTACGATGGAGGAAACATCTCACGAGGAATTTTATCGGGCGGTTGATGCCATTGTGGATTCCCGTAAGGTGTATATTCTGGGGGCCCGCAGTTCCCATGCCTTAGCTACCTTTATGTCCTATTACTTTAATCTGATTTTTGAAAATGTGCAGTTAGTGAACTGTACTAGCGAGGCGGAAATCTTTGAACAAATGGTAAATGTTGGACCAGAGGACTCTGTGATAGGTATTAGCTTCCCTCGGTATTCTAAAAAAGTGGTAAAAGCTCTCCATCTCGCTTCAGACCGCAAAGCAAAGGTAATCGCCATTACCGATAGTCCTCTCTCTCCACTGGCGGAGGCAGCCCAATATGTCCTTCGTGCTAGGAGCGATATGGCCTCTTTTGTTGATTCTTTGGTGGCGCCGTTAAGTCTTATTAACGCTTTCATTGTTACGATTGCCATCAAAAAGAAAGAGGTAGTAGGAGAAAATTTGCGGCGCCTGGAAGAGATTTGGGATCAATACGGTGTATATGAAAAGGTGGACGAAGAACAGACGTGAATCAGGAAAAGAAATTTGACGCCATTGTGATAGGAGCAGGACCGGCGGGAATGATGGCTGCTGGAACAGCAGCCAAACAGGGACTGCGGGTGCTTTTGGTGGAAAAAAAAGAAAGGCCAGGGAAAAAGCTAGCTATTACCGGAAAAGGGCGGTGCAATGTAACGAACCAATGCCCTTGGGAAGAGGTGATAACAGCTATCCCAACAAATGGAAGGTTTCTGTATGGAGCTCTTTCCCGGTTTTCCCCAGAAGACACCATGACCTTTTTTGAAGGGTTGGGCGTGCCGTTGAAAACGGAAAGAGGGAACCGTGTGTTTCCGCAATCAGATAGAGCGCAGGATATTGTAGAAGCTTTGGTGCGTTTTAACCAGAATGCAGGGGTCCATTTTCTTTTTGATACCCGGGTTTCAGCCGTTTTGCAAGATGGGGAACGGGTCCGGGGAATCCGCACTGCCGATGGAGAAGAATATCTGGCCGATAAAGTTCTGATTGCCTGTGGAGGTTCCTCTTATCCGGGAACTGGTTCCAATGGAGATGGGGTTCGGCTAGCTGCAAAACTGGGGCATACTATTACACCTTTAAGACCGTCCTTGGTGGCGCTGTGTATGGAGGAACAGGAAGAGTGTGCCGGGATGCAGGGGCTTTCGCTCAGGAACTGTGCAATCCAAGTACAGGATACGACAAAAAAGCGGATGATATATGATGACTTTGGAGAACTGCTTTTTACCCATTTTGGACTTTCTGGACCGGTCATCCTGAGTGCCAGCGCGCATATGCGGGATATGCAGGCAGGGCGGTATGAAATTTCAATTAACCTGAAACCAGGACTTTCACCGGAACAGCTGGATTTGCGTTTACAACGGGATCTTTTGGAAAATAAAAACCGGGATTTCTCCAATTCTTTGGGAGGGCTGCTTCCTAAAAAAATGATCCCAGTTATGATTGAGCGTTCCGGAATTCCTTCCAATAAGAAATGCAATCAGATTACTAGGACAGAAAGAGAACAGTTGGCCGCAGTGCTTCGAGATCTGCGGTTCCACGTAAAGGGATTCCGTCCTATAGAAGAAGCGATCGTCACCTCAGGAGGCGTTTCGGTGCGGGAAGTGAACCCTAAAACTATGGAATCTAAGCGAATACAAGGTCTGTATTTTGCAGGGGAAGTTTTGGATGTGGACGCCTACACCGGTGGCTTTAACTTACAGATAGCATTTTCTACCGGGTATCTGGCTGCACAAAGAATAGTCGAAGAAACCCAATAAGAGATATTACAGAAAGGATGGTCAACAATGTTTGCCATTGCCATTGATGGACCGGCTGGTGCTGGAAAAAGTAGCGCCGCAAAGCTGGCAGCAAAAAAATTAGGATTTATCTATGTGGATACAGGCGCTTTATATCGTACTGTGGGGCTTTATATGATAGAACATGGAATTTCCCCTGACGATCTTAAAGCGGTAGAGGCCGCATTAAAGGAAATCACGGTGGAGCTGAAGTTCCTCTCTGATGGTCAGCACGTATTTTTAGGAACGGAAGATGTTTCGGATAAAATTCGGACTCCCCAAGTTTCCATGGCGGCTTCCACTTTCTCCTCCATCCCCCAAGTGCGCTCCTTCCTGTTTGATCTACAGGTTTCTATGGCAGAAAAATATAATGTCCTGATGGATGGAAGAGATATCGGTACAGTAGTGCTACCCCATGCACAGGTTAAAATTTTTCTCACTGCTTCAGCAGAGGAACGAGCACGCCGTCGCTGCCTGGAACTGGAGCAAAAAGGGGAGAAAGTCTCCTATGAGGAAGTCCTTGCGGATATTCAGCAGAGAGATTATCAGGACTCTCATCGTGCGATAGCGCCTTTGGTTCCTGCTCAGGATGCAGAGATTGTAGACACCAGTGATTGTGGGCTGGAAGAAGCAGTAGAAAGAATTCTTCAAATTGTTTACAAAAAATTACCAAAAAGCCCCGTTGATTTTTCTGGATCATCTGGTATATAATAATATATACGGCGATTTCTTCTTTTTTCGCCAGAATTTGCGATATCAGTTGTCATATGTTTGGCGGATTGATAGGAAATGGAGATGCTGTATGAAAAAGACACCATTGTACCGGGTTGGAAAAATAATCGTTCCTCCTATTTTTCGGATTACAAATCCGTTAATTATACAGGGACGAGAGGAAATGCCTGACACAGGAAGAGTGATTATTTGTTGTAATCATGTAACTATGCGGGACCCTATTTTTGTTTCTACGGTGCACAAACGGCAGATTTTTTATATGGCTAAAGCAGAGCTGTTTACCAACAAATTTGTTGGGGGTATTATCAGTTCTTTAGGCGCGTTTCCTGTGCACAGAGGCCAGGGGGATATGGATGCTATGGCTTCGGCTCGACGTTTGTTGGAGCAGGAGCAGGCAGTAGGGATTTTTATTGAAGGAACCCGTTCTCGTGCCGGACAGCTTTTAAAGCCCAAGACAGGTGCGGTTATGTTGGCTCATGAGACTCATTCCCCTATTCTGCCCATGTGTATTACAGCTCCTGGAGAAAAGGTTCCTTCCTCTTTTCAAAAGCTGGCAATTTCCTGTGGAAAATTGATTCAGCCTGAAGAATTGGGGATTGAAGATGGGAACATTGCTTCCTATCGAAAAGCTGCACGGTATGTAATGGAACGAATTGCGCAGCTTCGGGAACGCGATCTGCTAATGCTTGAAAAAAAGCATCCCAATCATCAGCTTCCGGAGGGAAAAGAGTGAGTATACAAGTTGCAAAAAGCGCTGGCTTTTGCTTTGGAGTAAATCGTGCAGTAGAAATGGTATACCGTTTGCTGGATGAAGGGAAACAGGTGTATACTCTGGGACCCATTATCCATAATCCGCAGTTGGTAAATGAACTGTCCTCCAGAGGCGTACAGATCGTAGAGGCTCCTGAAGAGGTTCCCGCTGAGGGGACCATTGTTGTTCGCTCCCACGGAGTCCCTCAATCTATGATGGCTCGCATTGATAATTGTAGGATTGCATGTGCAGATGCCACTTGTCCTTTTGTGGCAAAAATACATACAATTGTACGGGAAGCAAGTGCTAAAGGGCAGATTGTGTTGATTGCCGGCGACCGTGAGCATCCTGAAGTAGAGGGGATCATGGGGCACTGTACAGGTCCCTGTTATGTATTTGGTAACCGTGCTGAGCTGAAAGAAATTATAAATACCCATGAAGAATTGTACAATATGCCGATTTGTGTGGTATCCCAAACAACTTTTAATGGTTCAGAATGGGAAAATTGTTTGGAAATCATCGAAAAGGTATATACAAACGCTTCGGTTTTTGGTACAATATGTAATGCGACCGCTCAAAGGCAGACAGAGGCGGTTGCTTTGGCTAAGACATCTGACCTAATGATTGTGATTGGAGGAAAACAAAGCTCCAATACAGCAAAGCTTCAGGAAGTGTGTCGGCCTTTCTGCCAGACTTTTCTGGTGGAAACTGCTGCTGAATTGCGAGCCCTGTTAAAGGAGGGGGCTGTCTCTCTTGACAGGACAACCAAAATCGGCATTACTGCGGGTGCTTCAACACCTGCAAGCATTATAAAGGAGGTACTTGTTACCATGACAGAAATCAATGAAGGCGCTGTTCAAAATTCTACGGA
>CALWVH010000080.1 GCA_944384915.1 uncultured Clostridia bacterium
GAATATGCCGCCCTGCTGAACAGCGGAGCGCCTGACTGTACCGCCGAGAAGCGGGAGCTGGCCGACGTTGAGCGCCAGATTGCTAACGGCGTGAAGGCGGTGCTTTCCGGCCTGTCTGTGCCGGAACTTTCCGCAGAGATTGACCGGCTGCGTCAAAGAAAACTGGATCTGGAATCCATGATTGCCGCCAAACGACAAAGCAGCAGCCACATCTACACCCCGGAAGAAATCCATGGAGCGCTCCTGTGCCTGCTGCAAGACTTTGAACCCCGCAACGCTGTGCGGGCTTTAGTGCAAAAAATATACGCCAACGCGGACGGCTCTTGCACTGTCCACATTGGCGTACATATTCCTGGTGCCGGTGGCCGGACTCGAACCGGCACGGTATCGCTACCGGTGGATTTTGAGTCCACTACGTCTGCCAATTCCATCACACCGGCACAACAACAATATTATACCGGATAAATTCAGAAATTGCAAGCGTTTTTTATAAAAATTTTAAATATATTGTTTTGTCTTCCATTTTCCGCTAAGATAACGGCCTACCAACACAACCGCTCTCACACACCAATCCAAAATCATGGCAATCCAGACACCCATTACTCCCAAGCCCATGTTTAGAGCCAGGAAATAACTCATACCTATACGGCAAATCCACATGGAGGCAATGGCAGCGATCATTGTAAATTTCACATCGTTAGCAGCCCGCAAGGCATTGGGAAGTGCAAACGCAGCTGGCCAAATCACCATCGCACAGCTTCCGTGAAGCAGCAGAATCTCTGTTGCCATGGTCATGGCTTCGCCGGAAAGGCTGTAAAAACCTACCACCTGCGGGATAACAAACAACAGTGGAATATTCAGTGCAGCCATAAATATGTAGGTAATGGCCATTAGTCGACGTACATACTTTTTGGCGCCGTCATAATCCCGCGCTCCCACGCATTGGCCAACCACTGTGACCATTGCCATACCAATAGCAGAACCGGGGATGATTTCCAAAGCAGCCACATTACCTGCTACGGCATTGGCGGCAATAGCCGCAGTACCAAAGCTGGAGACCAGCCCCTGCACAAGGATCTTACCGATCTGGAACATCCCGTTTTCTAGGCCGTTGGGGATGCCGATACGCATAATGTTTTTAACCATTTTCCAGTCGATCTTTAAGGGGAACAAAGACCGGATATAAATCTCGTGTACTGGCCGTACAATAAGGAGCATTACCACCACACACGCCACTATACGAGACACCAGCGAGGCAATACCAGCACCGGCCACGTCCAGATGAAAACCAAAAATCAAAATAGCATTTCCCACGATATTGATTGCATTCATCCCCGCTGAAATCAGCATAGGAACTTTAGAATTGCCCATAGCACGGAAGAGTGCTGCGGCTGCATTATAAATTGCAATAAAGGGGTAAGAAAGGGCCGAAAGGAAAAAATACACCTGTGCATTGGCCATAACTGCTGGCTCGACGGTACCAAAAATAGCTGCCAGCAACCAATCCTTGGCTATCAAAGAAAAGGCAGCAATCACTAAAGAAAGAGCGGCCACTGATAAAGCGAGTTGCTTTGCGGCTTCACAAGCACTATCTCGGTCTCGTTTTCCCAAATATTGGGCGCCAATTACCGCACCACCTGTAGCCAAGGCCGAAAAGATATTGATAAGCAGAATATTGATGGAGTCCACCAGAGAGATTCCTGACACTGCCGCCTCACCAGCGCCGGACACCATGACGGTATCTGCCATACCAATGGTCACTGACAATATCTGTTCAATAATCAAAGGTACAATCAGTTTTATCAATCGTCGTCTATCCCATAACATTCCCTGTGTTGCCATGAAGTGAGCCACCTTCCTGTGAATCTTAACTGAATCGTATCACCTTACCGCAAACAGAATGCCGCAGAGAGTCCTCTGCGGCTGTTCCTGTGTATTATATCATGTTTTTTAAAGGGAATCAATGGATTTGCCACTAACAATTTACAGAAATCTTAAAAAGTGTTTACAGTAAATTGATGCAAGCTCTATCCTTCTCACAGCTCCCGAGCATAACGGCGAAGATTTTCCAGACCAGCGGAAATTCCTTCCAGCACATCTTCCATGCCCTCAAACTCAATGGCTACTGCTCCCTCATAACCAGCCTGCTTTAAAATACGCAAGCACTGGCGGACCGGCACAACACCATGACCAATGATGGTACCACGAAGATAATTACCTCCGCGAGAAGTAAAGAATCCTTTGCCCGGATCTTCCTCGTTTCCGCTCTTTACCAGAAAATCCTTGGCATGCGCATAAAATGCATACGGCGCAGTTAAAGAGAGTGCATGTACTGGGTCTTCATCTACACACAGGAAATTTCCCATGTCACACAGAAGGCCAAAGTTAGGATGGTCTACAGCCTGGACCAAGCGCTCCATACGATGGCTGTCCTGGCAGAAGAAACCATGGTTTTCTACCATAGTGCGCACACCCTTTTCAGCGGCATACTCCGTCACACGACGGCATCCCTCTGCTAAACGGGGCAGTACAGCAGTAAAGCTGCGGTAGGGCTGGGTACCCCAAGCGGCATCGTGACGCATTCCAGGAGCTCCCAAAATTGCGGCGATGTCCACTTCGCCCTGCAATCGCTTCACTTCTGCATCCAAATCGCCGTCACAGCCGTTGAGGAGGTCGGCAGCTACCGTGTAGTTGGAAATCTCCAGACCACAGCGGCGGCATTCCTCCCGCAGTTTTGCAGCATATTCTTCTTTAGAAGACCCATCGTGAGGATGGATACCCACAAACTCAATGGCGTCAAATCCCATTTCCCCTGCTTTGGAAACGCAGTCGAACTGTGTCATGGAGCCATTGGAAACAAGGCGCTGGAAACTGTAAGTACTAACAGAAAATTTCATGATCGGATTCCTTTCAAAAATAATGGGCAATTACAGAAGCACTTCATGGCCGGTTTCGGCAGACTTATAAATGGCACGCAGGATACGCATGAGATCCACGCCATCTTGAGCCGGAGCCTTGCACTCGCATCCAGTACGCACACAATCGATATAGTGGTCGATCTCATGCTGGAACAGGCCGTCAAAGGACAGTGCTGTGGGAGTGCACAGGTTTACATCAGCCATATAGCCGTTCAGCACCGTATAAATTTCCAGCTCAGGGTCCAGACAAGCACCACCCTTGGTACCGAACAACTCGATGGTCCCTTTTTCTTTTTTCAGATTCAGGCTGAAACTAGTCTCCACAGAGAGAACCGCACCGTTATCATAGCGAATCATAGCAGAAGCCATATCTTCTACATCGCACACATCGCCTTCTTTGGCAGAAACAGAGACATATGCCTTTTTATCCTTCAGCTCGGAACGATTGCCCAGCTTGTGGAAGGTCACACCGAACACGGAAACCGGCTTAGGATTACCCATGAGGTACCGGGTCAGGTCAATGACATGGACGCCCAGGTCGATAAGGGGACCGCCGCCGGAACGGGACTTATCACCGAACCATCCCATAGGATTGCCATTGCGGCGCAGATAGGTAGCCTTGGCGTAATAAATATCGCCCAGTGTACCCTCCTGGATAAAGTCCTGCAGCACAGCGCAATCATTGCCAAAACGACGTACAAAACCAATCTGCAGCAGCTTGCCGTTCTTTTCTGCGGCTTCCTTCATAGCGATGGCATCTTCCACGGTAGTAGCCATGGGCTTCTCGCACAGCACATGCTTACCAGCATTCAAAGCGGCAATGGTGCAAGGAGCATGAGCGGAGTTCCAAGTGCACACGCTCACAGCATCCAGCTCCGGCAGTTCCCGAAGCATGGTTTCCTCGTCTGTATAGGTGCGGGTAACGCCATACTTTTCTGCCATCATCGCCAACTGCTTCTCGTTAATATCGCAAAAAGCATACAGTTCTACATTCGGGTTCTTTAGATATGCCTGAATATGTTCGTTGGAAATATTACCTACGCCGACAACGGCTACTTTTACTTTCTGATCTGCCATGATGATTGCCATCCTTTCATTGCTATATAATTCATTTTGATCTTTAGCCAATCAGTCCGCGGAGGAAATCGGCTGCTTTCGTGATATCGGCGGTGGGATCTTCCCCAGCTTCCCGCTCAATCGTGAGGAATCCGCGGTAGCCGATTTCATTCAGCGCTTTGAGGTAAGCCGGGAAATCCACGCTACCTTCTCCCAAAGGCAATTCCTCAAAATACTTAGCCTCACGGATAGCGTCTTCTACCGATTGGTCTGCCTCCCCATAGATCACCATGGGATCACCATCCAGCAGCTTCACGCCATCCTTTGCATGGGTATGAACAATATAATCACGCAGGGTATACACTGCCTGCACCGGATCATCACCGGTAACCATCACAAAGTTTGCCGGGTCCAAATTTACCGCTACGCCAGTGGAATGAAGCCCATCCAAAAAGGCTTTCAAAGTGGCGGCAATTTCCGGACCGGTCTCGATAGCAAAGTGGGCGCCCAGTTTATCCGCATATTCTGCCAATTTTCCGCAAGCGTCCTGCATGATCTGATAGCGTGCACAGGAAGCATCTACAGGGATCACGCCTACATGAGTGGTGACTACGTTGGTCTCCAGCTCTTTTGCTAGTTCCAGAATCCGACAGCTTTTTTCGATCAGAGCCGGATTCTTTTCCTGATGGGCAAATCCCTGTCCCAAATCACCGCACAAAGCAGAAATGGTGAGGCCGTGGTCTTTTACTGCCTTGAGAAATTCTTTTCTCATTTCCCGGGTCATATTCTCCGGGGCAAATTCACCACTGGTAGCATACACCTGGATACCGGTAGCTCCTGTTTTAGCCGCCAGATCCAACGCTTCACGCCAGTTGGTACGGAAAGAATCCAGCATTACGCCGATGGAAAAAGGATACATCTGTATGCAGCTCCTCTCAACGAGAAAAATTTGTGGAAATATTTTGAAATTGTAGAATCCTGCGCTTCTTCTCAGTTGGAAAATCAAAGAAAATTTCCGTTTTACTTATAATCGCTTTTCTTTGAAAGCTGGAAAATCTTACGCGCTCTCTATTCAATATCCAAAAATATTTCCTTTTTGTTTGACTTATTTCTGACTATTATTTTATAATGGATACAGAATTTGTAAAGAGCGGATATTGCCGTGTTTTGGTACGATCTTGCTCTAAGGAGGATTTCTTCATGCCTGCCTACTATGAACCGCTGACCCATGCTGATCCATCTTTTCCTGTTATCTTTCACCGGGATATTTTGTCGGGGATTCCCGCCTCTGGCGTAGAAGCCCATTGGCATGAAGGGATCGAATTGCTGTACTGCATCAGCGGTAGTGCCAGGGTATCTTCCGGAACCGAGTGGCGGCAAATGAACGAGGGGAATCTAGCGGTAATCAACTCCGGGGCCTTGCATTACATCACCCCTCTATCAGAAACAGAATGCCATTATTATTGCATGATTATAGAACCTTCTCTTTTTGAGGGAACCGGCCTCCCATTTGGCAAAATTCCTTTGGAACGGCTGATCTGTGATCCGGAGACTACTGCTTTATACCGTTGTATTATTCAGGAAATGGAAGAAAAAAGTATCTATTATAAGGAAACTGTCAAAGGGTATATCCTGCTTCTTTTTAGCCGTCTATATCGTTTTCATTATGCCCCTGATGCCCCCGACCAAAGTCCAGCCCAATCGGATGCTGTGAAACATGCCATTCTTTATCTGCGCTCCTGTTTTAGGAAACATATCACCATTGATGAAGTATGCCGCCATGTAGGTTTTAGCAAATATTACTTTTGTCGGCTTTTCCGCAAAGTCACTGGACGCTCTATTATGGAGTATGTAAATTACCTTCGTTGTGCCTATGCATTACAGTTATTAAAAGATGGAGAATATAATATTTCTGAAGCTGCTGTCCAAAGCGGATTTTCTGATATTTCTTATTTTACCAGGGTCTTTAAGCAACAGATGGGGCGGCTGCCTTCCGATGTAAAAAAACAATTTGTCCGTGAGAATATCAGAAATCTATAAAATAAATTTAAAAAACACTTGACAGCCAGAAGAATGTTTGATAAAATATAAAAGCTGTTTCGAACATACAGCGTTGTGAATCATTAGCTCAGTCGGTAGAGCACCTGACTTTTAATCAGGGTGTCCGGGGTTCGAATCCCCGATGGTTCACCATAGATAATAAGACCAACCTCGGTTGGTCTTATTATCATACATAAGCGTTGAAGATTTTATGATAGTTCTTCAATGTTTATGTATGATAATAAAGTCTGGCGAGTGGCACCTCGCCAGACAATCATTATCATTTCTTGATACTCATCCTCGGTGCCGATTCCTGGGGTACAGTCAGGTTTGTCCGATTGTATTTTTCCCCGTATTTCCTCTGTCAGAGGCGCGCAAATGCACACTGATATAACAAGGGGTATTCCTCACCGTGAGTTATGAAGTTTTCAAGGTTCAGTGATTCTGGAAAGGGCTTCGGCCCGAAGTTTTCTCTTACTTCCGTAAAGAAAAACGCCCGAACAGAAAGCTTTCCAACAGCGGTTTCCGTTCAGGCGTTTGCATAAGTATATTAGCTGTGTTAACATAGAGAATATGTCAGCACGGTTAATCCCTTGCTTAGCGTTGGAACGGGTGGTGCCGCTTCCATTAACTTATCAGGTGTTGGTAGCATCTGATAAGAGTTAAGTGAGGGTTTTTTTATTTTCTCACCGTCTGTTCATTATACACCCATGCGGCCGCTTATGCAAGCCTTTTTTCCACACTGCCGATATCGGCAGTGTTTTTTAATTTAGGAAGCATCGTGTTAATGGCAAGTACGACATAATGTCGTACATTCCTCTTGAAATCCACTATCCAATATATTTGACGAATTCACTTTTTTCGGCACTGCTGGTATCAGCGGTGCTTTTTTGTTCCAGCAATTCAATTTGCTGTATCAAAAACTCCGTTTTTAAATGGACATATCGGTTTTTCGTGAAGTTCACATCGGTATGTCCCATAATCTGGGCAACCGTTTTATCCTCTGCCCCAGCCTCCAAGAAGTTAGTGGCAAAAGTATGGCGGAACCGATGGCAGTGGATATCTATTATTCCTGTTTCCTTTTCCAAACGCTTACACAGTTTTCTCATGGTAGTTTTGGTTGCCAAACCGTCAAAGCAATTATGGAAGACATATGGTACATCGGGTACTATCACCTGTTTGAAAATAATCCAAGCGGCCAATTTAGTAAGGGGGACTAAACGCACTCCTGATTCTGTTTTTGATTTTCGCACATACAAAATGCGCTTTTTCAGATCTACGTCCTTCCATTCCAGAGCAGCGAACTCCCCTACTCGCATCCCGGTCTCCAATAAGAAAACTGCCCACCAGCCGTGAAGGATGTGGGGTGCAGCTTTACGGATCAATATTTCTTCTTGCGCCGAAAAGGGAAAAACCTTTTTCTCTGAAGCATAAGAAGGAATTTGTATGTACTGGGCAGGGTTATGTTCACACAGGTCGCTTTGGATAGCAGTGCGGAACTTTGGTTCATCATCACCTTTGTGGTTTTGCACAGAGACTTAGAGTACTTCTCCCCCATTTGATTTACTACCTTTTGCGCTTGTACGCCGGTTACTTTATTCATCTCCGTTTCAACGAAGCTGGGAAAGTTTCGGCACAAGTGATTTAATGTGTCCTGATAACATTTTGCGGTGTTGGGACGGCGGTGGGGTTTAACATAAACTTCAATCCACTCCTCAGTCCATTCTTTGAATGTCATTCAAATTACCTCCAATAGTAAAAAATTCCCACATTTTTCTACTATAGCAGAGATTAAAGTTTTGGCAAGTGCGACAGAATGTCGTACTTGCCAAAACTTTAACCGAAAATCTTTTGTCCCAAACATATCATATAACTGTTTGCGTATGACAGTTCCTTTTATATTAAAGCGAGAGAAAAACTGCAGATAAATTTTCCTCCTCACTATTTGTTTTTACCTAACTGTAGCTTCAATTTTCCTTTTAATCTGGAAATCAAATCTTCTTCATTATCCCAGATTATTTACGAATACTTTGAGTTTCAGTACCAAACTGAATTACAATCAATTTGAATATGTGGATAACTAATGATCCCATACAGCCGAAAGGGATTCTACCGTTAATGTCCAAAAATCTCATAAACTATTGTTGCTATATATAAAACTGTTAAAATAATAAACAAATATATGTATTGAAAAACAGGGTATAGATTTGGCTATCTATGTTTTATTGTATAAATTTCTACTTTTGTTTATCTTTGAGAATTAAACATTTTTAAATCAGTGCATATTTCACACAAATCCAACCAATATAACTATATACAAACTGCTGTAAAACAAAATTAAGTGCAATTTGACTTATATGGTTGCAATATAATATTATGTTTTTGTAATAAAATTTGAAATATCATCAGATAAATAATGCGACTCATTCCATTTTCATATCTCTTAGAATCTTTAAATAAAAAGAAGAAAGAAGGTATTTTATGAAAGGCATGAAAAAATTCCTCGCATTAATTCTGGCGGCAGCACTACTTACACAAGTGCCCACACAAGTATTTGGTGAAATTGTTTCAGATCAAAAATTGGAAAGCTATGTGGAAGAAATTACAGATGACACTATAACAGAAATATCGGATGATTCAGAAACTACTCCTACTATTATCGGAGAAGTGATCGAAGAAAGAGAAGAAAATAGGAAAGTTTTTCGTTTAGATAATGGTAGCTTTTTATCTGCTGAATATCCCATTCCGATTCACTATCAAAACGAAAAGGGAGAATGGCTTGATTATAATAATACTTTGAAATCTACGGCTATCGCCACTCCGTTTTCTGATTCAAAAGCTACCACATCCGATAATTCCCATGATTCCGGGTTACAGGTAAAAAAATATCAGGCGGCCAAAACAGATTTTCCTTTCATTTTGTCTGAATCTGCTATATCGGGTGACACAGCACAAATTAAAAGCAATGGATATAGTCTTTCCTGGGGACCACAGAAGATCCAGAAATCCGCTATTAACATAGTGAAAAAACAGAATAATGCAGTTGGAAATGACCAATTTTTAGTGCTTACAAATTTGACTCAGGAAGTGTTTTATCCTTCTATTTATCCTGATGTAGATCTGCAATATATCATTTCTACTACTGGAGTAAAGGAAAACTATGTTCTCAAAAACCAAAACGCTCAAAAAGAATTTTTAATTACATACAAATCCAAAGGGCTTACAGCAGTACAATATGATGAAAAAACAATTGATTTAACAAATCAGTCTGGCAATATCATTTATCGAATCCAAGCCCCTGAAATGACTGATTCATTACAAAACCGCAGCGAAGATGTTTTTATCACTTTAATATCACAAGAGGCCGACTCCATACAAGTTCGACTGACAGCAGATTCCCAATGGTTGGGATCTAGTGATAGAAAGTACCCTGTCACCATAGATCCAACTATCACAACTGAAACAACTCAAAAAGATATTCACACCACTTTTATTACTTCTGCTATGCCCGGAACCAATCACAGCACGAAATTTGAATTATTAGTGGGAAGAGAAAGTTCTGAATACGGGGCCTGCAGAACTCTTGTAAAACTGGATATGCCTTCTCTAAAACCAGGAGATATGATTGTTAACGCTAAATTATGCCTAGTTATGAAAGATTATCAGTTTTACTCAAGTACAACCCCAGATATGCAGGTAAATGCTCATAAAATTACGGAGAATTGGAATTATTCCAATGTAACATGGAATAATAGCCCCAATTATGATAGTACCGTTTTAGACTATAATTACGTCAAAAAAACAGATCCTAAAGTTACTACTGAAATTACAAATGCCCACATTAAAACTTTTGATATTACCAAAGCGGCTAAAGAGTGGTATGAAGGTACCTCTCCCAATTACGGGATCCTTTTGAAATCTTCTGCCGAGTCGGGAAGTTATGCGGATACCTGCGTAAAAGCTCAGTTTTGGCCGGAAAGGTACAACACTACATCAGGAGCATACCCATTCGCTCTACTTACCTATCGAAACAATAAAGGATTAGAGAATTACTGGACTTATACCTCTGCCAGTGCCGGTTCTGCTGGAACAGCTTATGTAAATGACTATACCGGTAATCTGGTCTTTGTCCATGGTGATGTAACGACAACTGGGCTTCTCTCCCCCGTTTCCTTGGAACATGTTTACAACGGATATATGGCGGGTATTAAGTACACATCAAACTATGTAACAGATGGACGGGGCTGGAAAATGAGCATCCAGCAAACTGTGCGAAGCTCCAAGGAATATGGATTGAGCGGTTCCGCCCTTCAAACAACACCATATGCATATGAAGACGGAGATGGAACCGTACATTTCTTCTATAAAAAGACCGAAAATGGGAAAACCAAATATTTGGATGAAGATGGTTTAGGATTAGAACTGAAAATTATTAGCGGATTAAACTGTACTATTACAGATGAAAAAGATAATGTACTGACCTTTGATAGCAGAGGAAACTTGTCTACCATCAAAGACGCTAATGGAAATACCATTACCGTTTCGTATCAAAAAGATAACGACATTTACCGGATCACAAAAATTACCGATGGAGCAGGACATATTATTACTGTAACCCAGCACGACAGCACGAATCATTACCTTGCTTCCTTAAAGGATCCGGCCGGAAGAGTAACAAAGTATACCTATACCGCAAGTGATGTCTGGGGTACAGGCTGTTTGACACAAATCACCTATCCAGATGGTACCAGCAGCCGGTTTGAATATGATGCCGACCGCGCATTAAGTAAAGTAATTTCCAGTGACGGATATAGTTTGCAATTTTATTACACTTCAAAAGCAAAAGGAAAACGGGTTTCTAAAATTGTTGAAAAAGGCGCCAACGGCAACACGGGACAAACCATCTTATTTGACCGCACCCAATATAATACGACTGTTATCCGCACTAGTGGTGTAGACGGCACTATAAATAATAATGATGATATTATCCAAACGTATCAATTTGATAATTATGGACGTACGATTTGTATCAAAAACAAAACTGCTTCTGGAGCAGATTTGGGAACCAGTATGTATCAGTATACAGCGGGCTCCAAAAACAGCAGCGCCAGCAATATTAAGCAGTTAAACCGTGTAACAACCGAAGCGGACGCAGACAATAGTATACGGAATTATTTGAAAAATCACAGTGGGGAATCAGGTACACAGTATTGGGTATCTTCCACCTGGTTAAACAATGATGCTAACTATACAGTAAATCGAACTACCAGCCAAAGATTATTTGGAAATTATTCCCTATATGTAAAAGTAAACGAAACAAATAGAAATGGAGGCGGATGTTATTATCAGCAGGTTGCTGGAAGCCAACTGTCCGCAGGAAGCACATATACCCTTTCCGCCTATGTAAAAACAAAAGGCATCACCCGTGCAAATACAGTTTCCCAGGGATATGGTGCCTGTCTTGGGGCTCGTTTTACAAAAAAGGATGGCTCCATTTCACGAGAATATTCCAACTATATTACGGGTTCCACTAATTCCAGTATTAACAATGGATGGGAAAGGATAACCTTTACCTTTACAGCTCCACAAAATTTAGATTATGCCAGATTTGGGCTTGTTATCATGAATGCTACTGGAGAAGCCTGGTTCGACGGCATTCAATTAGAAAAAACCATTGGCGGAGCTAGTAGTTATAATATGCTGGAAAACTCCGGAATGGAAGATGTCCAGAACAATTTACCTGTTGGATGGAGTGGAATCAATCTATCCAGCTCTGATGCAATTTCCACCACAGCGAAGGCAGAAGGCACCCGTTCTATGAAAATTACAGGGGAAGCAGGAAAAAGCAAAGGCATTTCGCAGCAGCTTGTTCTTTCCAATGCAAAAGAAAGCGATACATATCTAGTAGGAGCCTGGGCAAAAGCAAGAGCGGTTCCAGACATTGGTACATCTAACCGATTGTTTGCTATTACCGTTACGATCCAATATAGCAACGGATCTGTGGTAAACAAAACGCAAATGGCTAAATTCAATCCTTCGGTTTACGATTGGCAATATACCGGTATGGCATTTGACCTTTCCAATGGCATCAAAGGAGACGGATTGACCCCTACCAAAATCACCTACAAGTTATGTTTTAACGGACAGGCCAATAGTGTATATTTCGACCGGTGCCAATTAGTAAAGGATAACTATCTTGCCTATGGCTATGACACGGAAGGTAAACTGATTAAAACCATAGAAAATGGTGACCGGTCTACTGTATTAAATTATAACAGCAACTCAGATCTTACCAGCTTTACGGATTTGGAGGGCAAAAATTACACCTATCAGTATAACGACGCCCATCAGATAACAGAGGCTAAAACGCCGCGAGGAGTTAAAATTCAAATGGATTATAACGGTAATGGAACTGCTACCGTTTCAGAAATCACCAATCCCAGTGAAAGTATGAAGATTCGCACTTCTCGTACGCTTACCAATGCTTCTGGCAGTATTAAAGCGGGAGCCTATGTGGCAGAAGATCAAGATCAGCACTCTAACAAAACCAGTTATACTTACAATATGCAAAGTGGGCAGTTGCAGTCTATGCGCACTGCCAATAATGTCACCACCAATTATTCCTATAAATCCAATACCGACCTTCTTTCCAGCGTTTCTTCAGGAGGGGTTACGGTCAACTATGAGTACGACAACAGCAATAGCCGCCTAAACAGTATTACACACAATGGGTTTACTTATAATCTGGCATATGATACTT
>CALWVH010000081.1 GCA_944384915.1 uncultured Clostridia bacterium
ACTGCACGGCTCTGCAAACCCTATCCGGAGCAACACCGCAGAGGGACAGTATGCGTCGGCCCGGCGCGTCCCGTGGAGGTGGCATGAGCTGCGGCGGCAACGCCCAGCCAAGATAGATGGCTGTTCACGACAGAACTCGGCTTACAGGCCTGGTCGCATTTCATTGTTGATAATGAAACAAAAAAACCGCGGAAGGGTTTTCCTTCCGCGGTTTTTTATGTTTATTTTTGAAAATTGATCACGACGATTTTGCCTTTTCTTTTTGATTCATCCGCGCTACCGCTTTTCCTTGTTCCAAAAACATATCTTGCTGGTCAGGAGTCATCCAACGGAATACTCGAAGCAGGTTATCTTCTTTGTGTGAAATCGTTTCGCCTGAGTGATAGTTTAAAAGATAGTCGATAGAGACGCCAAAGTATTTTGCAATCATTTTAATGGTTTCGATGTCTGGCTCGCGTTCGTTGCGGATATAACGCCCTAAGGTGGGTGCAAGTAGGTTCAATTCGGCCGCCAACTGCTTTTGTGATATTTCTTTCTCTTCCAATAGTTCTCTCAATACATCTCCGAATTGCATAAATTCACCTCTTTCTTAAAATTATACAGAGGTTCATTAAAAAAACCTAAAAATATCCAAATAGGATTGACAAAAACCAAAATGGAGTATATAATGAAATCCGAAACGGATTACAAAAAACCTTTTTGGATATAATGTTGATGAAAAAACGAGTAATCAGATTTTTAGCGTATCACAGTGGGGCAGGTATGATTCTGCTATTGATTATCGGCGTTTACCAATGCCCGATTTATTGCTTTTTTCATGTTCCATGCCCAGGTTGTGGGATTACCAGAGCTTATTTGGCTGCACTATCGGGTGACTTACAGAGTGCGTTCCAGTATCACCCTCTCTTTTTTACAGTTGCGCCCACGATTTTATACGTTGCACACAGAAATCTATGGAAAAAACCATTTTCCTATAAAATGGAAAAGATTTTTCTGGCGATCCTATGTTTTTCATTTTTAGTTGTTTATATACTGCGTTTTATATAAACAAAAATTAAAGTAGAAGGGGTTTTGAAAATGGCAGAAACAAAAATGCTTCCTATAGGGCCCGATTTTAATATGAACGAGCTGGTTGGAAGACTTACCCAAAAGTATCAGGCACAGGGATTTGATGTCGTGCCCATGCAAATGGGGGACTCCGTCTCCATAAAATTTAGCAAGGATAACGACGGTATCAAAAAGTTTGTGGGGCTATGCTTGGAGGTCACTGCAAACCTCAGTGTAAATAATGGTCAGCTGATCATAAATTTTACAGATGCAGAGTGGACAGGCAAAATTATAGGGTTGGCGGTTGGCTGGTTTTTGTGCCTGATCCCGTTTTTGATCGCCATATATGGCGCAGTCAAGCAGTCTGAGTTTCCCAAAACCATCACCAACGATATTCGAGCGTTGATGTCTGGCGGGTATGCTCCCTTTGGCGGATAAAAAGTATTCTTCTATATTTCCCTGATTTCGGAGTAGAGTTCAAAAGGATGCCTTTTGAATTCTACTCCTTTTCTATCGCGCCATAGTTGCGGACACATAAAATTTAGATAAAAAACACCTTTCCCATTGGATCTCGTCTTTTGTCGTGATCGTATGAGAAAGGTGTGAAATATGCAGCAACGGTGATTTTTACATAAACCAGGTTTCCTCTTTGGTAGAACTCACCCCGCAGGCTCCGGCCTGCAAAGCGTCGGTGATGTCTTTTTTATCGAGGATCAGGCCGCTGGCAATAACCGGCGCTCCGGTCTGTTTTTGGATATACTGGATAATCCGCGGCATAACCCCCGGCAAAATCTCCGCCACGTCCGGTGGGGAAGAGGCCAGCTGTCGGCAGGCAGTCTCCAACGCCCGGGAATCAATGACGAAAAATCGCTGGATAGCCAGCAGGCCGCACTGACGGGCGTAGTGGATCACATTGGGCCGGGTGCTGATGATGCCGTCAGCCTGGGTGTGGGTGCGGATGAAGTCCACAGAGATTTCCTTGGGGGTCATGCCTCCCACTAAATCCAGATGGACTACCGCTTTTTTTCCGGCCTCGTGGATACGGGAGACGATGCTGTCGATATCGCAGATGGTGCCGTAAAGGATAAACACCACCTGGCAGTCAGAAGCAAGGCACCGTTCCAGCCCGGTTTCATCTTTGATCGCTGCGATTACCGGGGATTCCTCCAGCAGGCGGCGGAATTCCAGGCTCCGCTCCCAGCGGCTCATGAGATCCCCTCCAACAAAGCGGTGAGTTCTTTCAGGGATTCGCATACCATGTCGGGCTGTACCGGGCTTTCTTTCAGGTCCTCCAGCTGGGTCTCGCCGCTAAGTACTAAAATAGAGGTAACGCCGGTACCTTCGGCAATTTTGATATCGGTATACAGCCGGTCGCCAATGACGGCCAGCTCTTCTTCCTTACAGCCGGTATGCTCCAAGAGGTATTCTAAGGTATGGCGGGAGGGTTTACCGAAAAATTCCGGGGTAACCCCGGTGGAGGCGTGAATCAGCGCCGCCATGGAGCCGCAGTCGGGGATAAAGCCGTTTTCCACCGGGCAGTTAAAGTCTGGATTCACGCCGTAAAAAGGCTTACCCTCCCGGACGAACCGGCAGGCTTTTTCCAGCTTTTCATAGGTGAGGGTGGTATCAAATCCCAGCACGACTAAGTCAGGATTCTGATCTGTCAGAGAGATTCCTCCCAGACGAAAGGCTTCCTCCAACAGAGGGGTGCCCACCAGATACACGCTTTTACCGGGCTGGCAGCGGTTGAGCCAGTCGATGATGACCCCGTTAGAAATGAGCATTTTTTCCGGGGTAACGGGGATTCCCATTTTATGCAGCTTTTCCAGGTAGGCGTCAGCATTTTTGGAGCTGTTGTTCGTAAAATAGCAGTACTCCCGGCCGCTATTTTCCACCGCCTGCAAAAAGGCCGGGGTATAGGGGAACAGCTGATCCCCCAGATAGATGGTGCCGTCCATATCCAGTACAAAACAGCGGATTTTTTGCAGAACAGCCTGTTTTTCTTCTTTTGTCACAGCCATTCCTCCTCGTTTTTTCTTTTTTCACTATAGCAAAGGAAAAGGCAAAAAGCAAGGGTTAGCACTTTGGCGTTTAGAGTGCTAAAATTAACATTTAGTTCACATAATATAGCTTTTTTGATAACAAACTAGGCATACAATAAAGACGTTCCCAAAAGGGAACGGAAACACGAAGGTGTTTACCAAAAAGAAAGAAGACGATACATTTGGGATACGTTTTTTAGCAAAAAACATTTCGTAAAAGCTTGTTTGTGTGTTTGAATTTGATTGGAGGAATTGAGTATGTTTGATATGATGCCTTATGCTTTTAACCACAGCCAGAACCTTTTGGATTCCTTTGCAGATTTTGAAAAGAATTTCTTTGGCGAGATGGGCCGCTCCTTTGCCGGCTTTAATACCGATATCCGGGATAACGGCAACGAGTATGTACTGGAAGCTGAGCTTCCCGGCTTCAATAAAGAAGATATCAACGTGGAAGCCAAAAATGGTGTGTTAACGATCTCCGCGAAACATGAAGAGAAGAACGACGAAAAGGACGAAAAATCCGGTCAGTATATCCGTCGGGAGCGCCGTTATGGTTCCTTCCAGCGCAGCTTCTCTTTGAACGGCGTAGATCCCAAGAATATTCAGGGCCAGTATCAGGACGGCGTTTTGAAGCTGACCCTGCCTAAGGAACAGCCTGCTGTTCCCGAGACCCATCGGATTGAAATCCGTTGATGTCTTTGCCATAAAAAGCCGCCCCGAGTTCGGTTTTTGCCGAGCCCGGGGCGGCTTTTTGCTTTTACAGGATACGGATATAGGTTTTGTCGTAATAGACAAAACCTTTTCCGGTATCGATCCAGCTTCCAGGGTTGATACTCACCACTTTGAATTTTTCCCCTTTATCCAGAGTACCTATGATTTTCCCCGACAGGGAGCCCGTCTTGCGAAGATTCACATCTGTGCCATCACATACGGCAGTTTTAAAACCGCTGCGGTCTTTGCCGTCAACAGCAGAGTTGGCTATCCAACCGGTAACACCACTGCGCCGTACACAAACTTTGGACCAGCCCCAGCCGTCGTCAGCCAACAGAGAGAGCAGGTCCCCACGGTTGGCATAGCCCAGGATTTTCCCGGCAGTATCGGCGGTACTTCGTATCGGTGCGCCGTTTTGGGTGCAGGTACCAAGCTCGTCTTTTTCTGTTGGGAGGGCAGGCTCCGGTTTCAGTCCGTTGAGGCCCTTTTCCCGGATAATAGTGGGATAATCTTTATAGGCGATATCCACATCTACATTGCCTGTGATCCCGTCCACTACACCGCTGCTGGTGATCTGCTGCATGCCGCAGTCATAATCCGGTCCGCTAGTATAGTCGGCCAGCCACAGGTCGTAGTTTTTGAGTTTGTCCATATCCAGCCGGTTGCGGATAAAATCAAGATTGGTGTAATATCCGGCATACCAGCCCGCACGGCGTACCTCGTCACAGAAAGCAGCAATCATGGCCGTGATAAGGGCTTTGTCCGGCTTGATCCCCATTTTTTCTCCATATTCGATACTGGCATACTCATAGTCGCAGTACAGAGGATAGGTGACCCGGCCTTTATAGGGGGCCATCAAAGATAAAAATACCTGAGCCTCTGCCCGAGCCTCCATAACGCTGGTAGCGTAGGAGAACCAATAAGCTCCTACCGGGAGCTTGGCCCGCAGCGCCGCGTCCATGTGGGCCTTGAACAGTTTGTCCTCCTGTTTCACCGTGTTGCCGAATCCGGCTCGAATGATGGCAAATTTGACTCCATCTGCTTTGGCTTTGGTAAAGTCTGCCTGTGTGTTGAAAACACTCAGGTCTACGCCTTTATTGCTGATACCCATAATAGGATCTCTTCCTTTCCTGTTGGTTTTGGGGCGCATTCCCAGTATATGATGGGGAAAAGGAAAGAGTGACGGTCAGAAGTACCCACAACCCTGGAAAATCCCGTTTCTTTTCGGGAAAAACGCCGGAATGTGGAATCGGGTTTGTTTACAGGAGGAAAACATGGTATAATCAAGAAAATATTTGCTTTTGATGATTTTGGAGGTCACACACAGATGATAACCGTATCGGATCTGGGTCTGAGCTTTAACGGCCAGAACCTGTTTTCTCATGTAAATCTGCTGTTCCAGCCGGGTAACTGCTATGGCGTTATCGGCGCCAACGGAGCAGGAAAATCCACCTTTTTGAAGATTCTATCCGGGGAATTGGAACCCACCAAGGGCGAGGTGGTGATCGACGCTCAAAGCCGAATGTCGGTCTTGAAGCAGGATCATTTTGCCTATGAAGAATTTACCGTTTTTGAGACGATTTTGCAGGGAAATCCCCGTCTGTATGAGGTGCTCAAGGAAAAGGACGCTTTATACGAAAAAGAGGACTTCACCGAGGAGGACGGTAACCGCGCCGCCGAACTGGAAGCTGAGTTTGCCGAGCTCAATGGCTGGGAGGCAGAGACCGAAGCCGGAAAGCTGCTTCAGGGTCTGGGGCTTGATAATATGATTCTCTATAACCTGATGAGTACCCTTACCCAGAGTGAAAAGGTGAAGGTATTGTTGGCCCGGGCCCTTTTCGGACAGCCGGACATTATCCTGCTGGACGAGCCTACCAACGGCCTGGATATCCACTCCATCACCTGGCTGGAAGGCTTCCTCATGGACTATGAGGGGATTATCATCGTGGTCTCCCACGACCGGTATTTCCTCAACAATGTGTGTACCCATATCGTGGATATCGACTACACGAAGATCAAGATGTATGTGGGCAACTACGATTTCTGGTATGAGTCCAGTCAGCTGATCCAGCGTATGATGCGGGATCAGAACCGCAAAGCGGAGGAGAAGATCAAGGAGCTGCAAAATTTTATCCAGCGTTTCTCCGCCAATAAGTCCAAATCCCGGCAGGCTACTTCCCGTAAAAAGCTGCTGGATAAAATCACCGTGGAGGAAATGCCCGCCTCTTCCCGCCGGTATCCCTATGTGGGCTTTACTATGGACCGGGAACCGGGTAAGGAAATCCTCACGGTAGAGGGCCTTACCAAGACGGTGGACGGTGTGAAGGTTCTGGATAACGTTTCCTTCCGGGTCAACAAGGGCGACAAGATCGCTTTTGTGGCGGACAACGAGTTTGCCGTGCCCACTCTCTTTAAAATTCTGATGGAGGAGATGGAGCCGGACGCTGGTTCCTTTAAGTGGGGCGTTTCCACCAGCCAATCCTATTTCCCTCAGGATAATTCCGAGTACTTTAACGGCCATGAGGAATCCATCATCAAGTGGTTGGAGCAGTATTCCAAGGACACCACCGAGACGTATCTCCGGGGCTTTTTGGGCAAAATGCTTTTCTCCGGCGAGGATGTGTACAAGCCGGTGAACGTACTTTCCGGCGGCGAGAAGGTCCGGTGTATGCTTTCCCGGATGATGATGTTTGGCAGCAACGTGCTGCTGCTGGATCAGCCCACCAACCATTTGGATCTGGAATCCATTACCGCGGTAAACAACGGCCTCATCGAGTTTAAGGGCATCGTGCTCTTTGCCACCCATGACCACGAGTTTGCTCAGACGGTTGCCAACCGGATTATTGAGATCCAGCCGGAGGGCGGCGTGTTTGACCGGATGACCACCTTTGACGAGTATCTGGAAATGAGAGGCAAGGTGTAAAGGATGTCTATCGAAGCGGTTCGTGCCTATATGAAGGAGCGAGGCCGGGAAGGGGATGTGCTGGAGTTCCCGGTTTCCAGCGCCACCGTGGAGCTGGCAGCCCAGGCGCTGAATACCCAGCCCGCCCGTATTGCCAAAACTCTTTCCTTTAAAACCCCAGAGGGAGAGTGCCTGCTGCTGGTGGCGGCGGGAGATGGCAAGATCGACAACCGGAAATTCCGGGAAACCTTTGGCTTTAAGGCCAAGATGCTCTCCTTTGACGAGGTGGAGCCCATGACCGGCCATGGGGTGGGGGGCGTGTGCCCCTTTGCCAACCCGGCAGGGGTGCAGGTATATCTGGATGAATCCCTGCGGCGGTTTGAAACGGTATTTCCTGCTTGCGGCAGTGGGAATTCTGCTATCCAGCTTACCTGTCCCGAGCTGGAAGACCTGTCCAATGCCGACGGCTGGGTAGATGTTTGTAAGGGCTGGCAGCTGGAAGAAGAGCAATAACGGAGGGACCGGATGCTGTGTGAAGAACTGATGGCGCGTCTGCGCCCCATTACGGAAGAGGAACAGCTAATTCTTCAGGGCCGGGATATCGACCGGAAACGGTATACCACCAGCCGGGATTTTACCATCGATAGCCGTCGGATGGTGGAAAAAGGGCGGCTGATGGAAATCCGCACCCATACCCGGTTCGTCCATTTTCCCCGGCATCGTCACAATTATATCGAAGCCATCTATATGTGCAGCGGCAGTACCACCCATATTTTGGGGGGCGCTTCGCCTGGGCAGAAGGTGGTACTGGAGGAAGGGGATCTTTTGTTCCTCAACCAGCATTCTGTCCACGAGATCCTTCCCGCTGGAGAGGAAGACGTGGCGGTGAATTTTATGATGCTGCCGGAATTCTTTGACGAGGCCTTTTCTATGATCGAAAAGGATAGTGTCATTGGTCGGTTTCTGGTAAGCACTTTATGCCGGAACGAAAACGAGGGGGAATATCTGCACTTTAAATTGGCAGGGGTCATGCCGGTGCAGAACTTGATTGAGAACATGATTTGGTCCCAACTTTTCCAGCAGGATAACCGCCGGAAGATCAACCAGTATACCATGGGAGTGCTGCTTTTGCAGCTCATGGAATTTTCTCACCGGCTGGAAGGGGATACCCCCGATGAGTATGAGAATAAGTTGGTGCTTACCGCCCTGCGGTATATCGAGACCCATTATCGGGAGGGCTCTCTCTCAGAGTTGTGTACGGCGGTAAACCTGCCGGATTATACAGTAAGCCGGCTGCTAAAGGGCACTACCGGACAGACCTTTAAGGAGCTTTTGCAGCAAAAAAGACTGCAAAAAGCGGTGTACCTTCTCACACAGACTCAGCTTTCTGTCTCCGATATCATTGCCGCAGTGGGCTATGATAACACCAGTTATTTCTATCGCCTTTTCAAAAAAGAGATGGGCATGAGCCCAAAAGAGTATCGAGAAACCCTTCCTGAATCCTGCAAATAAGGACGCAGTCTTTCCCGGACTGCGTCCTGTTTTTTTTCTCCTCTATCCTCTATGATAATACCAAGGGTTCCCCGGGACGCTGTCCCGGACCCTGCTCAGGAAACTTTTTTGAAAAAAGTTTCCCTGAGAACCTTCAAAAAACTTTACGTTATTTTCTCACGCACCCCCATATGGGGATGCGTGAGAAAATAGTATAAAAGTTCTTGGGGATTCTTAAGAGACCTTCTTTCAAGAAGGTCCTTAAGTGGGGTCTGGGGCAACGCCCCAGAAAATCTTTGACAGTATCATGGAAGGACGGGAAAAGATGGAGTGGTATTTGGGAATTGACATCGGGGCCTCCAGTGGGCGTCACATTTTGGGCTGGCTAGAAGATGGAAAGCTGTGCCTGGAAGAAATATACCGGTTTGAAAACGGTGCCAAAGAGAAAAACGGCCGCTTGTGTTGGGAGATGGACCGGCTATTCTCCGAGATTCTGGCGGGAATCCGCCGTTGCGGGGAACTGGGCAAGGCGCCTAAAACTGTGAGTATCGACACCTGGGGCGTGGACTTTGCCTTACTGGATGAGGACGGGAACCTTTTGGGGGATACCGTAGCATATCGGGACAGCCGTACCCAGGGGATGGACAAAAAAGCCGGGGAGAGGATCTCTTCTCAGGAGCTGTATGAAAAAACGGGTATCCAAAAACAGATCTTCAACACCCTGTATCAGCTGTTGGCAGTGAAAGAACAGGAGCCGGAGCACTTTAAGAAAGCGGAACATTTCCTCATGGTGCCGGACTACCTCCAATATCTCCTGACCGGGGTGCGGAAAAACGAGTATACCAATGCCAGTACCACCCAGCTTCTCAACGCTCAAACTCGGGACTGGGATTACGACCTGTTAGAGCGGATGGGTATTCCGCAAAAATGGTTCCAAAAGCCGGAGCAGCCTGGTACAATAGTAGGGGAGTTTTTACCGGAGATTGCCGAGAAGGTGGGATTTTCTGCCAAGGTGGTGCTTTCACCCAGCCACGATACTGCTTCCGCTGTGCTGGCTGTGCCGGTACCAGGCAGCATTTATATCAGCAGCGGCACCTGGTCATTGATGGGGGCAGAACTAAAAGCCCCCAATTGTACCGAGGAAAGCCGCCGGTGCAACTTTACTAATGAAGGCGGCTATGGCGGTACGATTCGCTGGCTGAAAAACATCATGGGTCTGTGGATGCTTCAATCCCTTCGCCGGGAGCTGCCGGTTAAGAAATCCTTTGGCGAGATCTGCCAGTTGGCACAGCAGGCCGCTGCACAGGGAGAGATCCCACAGGTCGATGTCAATGACGAGACCTTCCTTTCTCCCAAGAGCATGACCCAGGCTGTAGACGAATGGTGCCGCAGTCATGGACAGCCGGTTCCCAAAAATGAGGGGGAGCGGTTCGCTTGTGTGTACCAAAGCCTTGCTGCCTGCTATCGGGATACAGCAAAGGAGATGGAGGAGGTTTCCGGTCGGAAGTTTAATTGCATCAATTTGGTGGGAGGCGGCAGCCAGGACGAATACCTGAACCAGCTTACCGCCAACGCCACCGGTAAGACCGTTTACGCCGGCCCCACAGAGGCCACGGCTATTGGCAATATTTTGTGCCAGATGATGTCGGATGGCGTGCTTTCCAGCGTAGAGGAAGCGCGACAGACGGTAAAGGAGTCCTTCCCCATCCACACCTTTACGCCCCAAGGCTAAACTTAATAGTCGGTGAGAACATAACTGTAAATTCAGGCTATCATTACGAAAATTAAAAAATCTATTTTCCGATTTCTAACATATAAGGAGGAACTATCAATGACTCGTTATGAATCCGCAAAAGAGATTTACGCCTCTGTAGGCGTGGATACAGAAGCCGCTATGACGGCGCTGGAAAACATGAAAATCTCCATCCACTGCTGGCAGGGCGACGATGTTACCGGATTTGAAGGAGAAGGCGGCGCTTCTGGCGGTATCGCTTCTACCGGCAATTATCCGGGCAAGGCTCGTACCCCCCGGGAACTGATGGATGATCTGGACGAGGCGCTGCGCCATATCCCCGGCACCCATCGGCTGAACCTTCACGCCAGCTATGCCATCACCGACGAAAAGGTGGACCGTGATCGTCTGGAACCCCATCATTTTGCCGCCTGGGTGGAATATGCCAAGGAGCGCGGCTTGGGGCTGGACTTTAACCCCACTCTGTTCTCTCACCCCATGGCTGCCGATAACTTGACTCTTTCCCACCCGGATGAGAAGGTGCGCCGCTTCTGGATTGACCACTGTATTGCTTGCCGCCGCATCGCTGAATATTTTGGCCGGGAGTTGGGAACCCCCAGCCTGTGTAATATTTGGATTCCCGATGGCTACAAGGATGTGCCTGCCGACCGCATGGGCCCTCGCCGCCGTCTGAAGGAATCCCTGGACGAGATCTACTCTGTGAAACTGGACCCCAACTATGTGATCGACGCTGTGGAATCCAAAGTGTTCGGTATCGGTGTAGAGGCATTTACCGTGGGTTCTCATGAGTTCTATATGAACTATGCCGCCCAGAACGGCATTCTTTGCTTGCTGGATAATGGCCACTTCCATCCCACAGAGAATGTGGCTGACAAAATTCCCTCCATGCTGCTGTTTGCCGATAAGGTGGCTCTCCACGTTACCCGCCCCATGCGCTGGGACAGCGACCATGTGGTCTCCTACAATGACGATCTCAAGGAAATTGCATCAGAGATCGTGCGGTGCAACGCTCAGGACCGGGTACTCATCGGTCTGGACTTCTTCGACGCCAGCATCAATCGGGTAGCGGCCTGGGTCATCGGTGTGCGCAATATGCAGAAGGCATTGCTCACCGCCTTACTGACTCCCTGGGAGAAACTGCGTGCTATGCAGGAAGAGGGCAACTTCACTGGCTTGCTGGCCTGGGAAGAGGAAATGAAGCTGTGCCCAGTAGGCGATGTTTGGAACGAGTTCTGCCAGCGGCATCAGGTGGCCAGAGGCATGGATTGGCTCAAGGATGTGCGTTCCTATGAGGAAAAGATTCTGCCGGAGCGGGCATAAGAGATTTGGATTTTATCGAAGAAAGGAAATGTGACACAAATGGGTATTTTGGACGTTGAGATCATAAAGGGATATATTCGCCTGACAGAGGATGCTGTAGCCAAGGGTTGGCATGAGCGCAACGGCGGTAACTTCTCCTATCGCATGAAGCCAGAAGAGGTGGAGGAGACTCGCCCCTATTTCTGCGCCCCCGGAGAATGGCAAGAAATCGGTACCAGTGTACCGGGGTTGGCCGGTGAATATTTTATGGTCACTGGCAGCGGCAAATTCCTGCGGAATGTAACCCTGGCTCCTCAGGATAACTTTGCTATTATCGAGGTGGACGAGACCGGCACCAAATACCGCATTGTCTGGGGTCTGGAAAAGGGTGGACGTCCCACCAGCGAGCTGCCCAGCCATTTGATGAACCACGAAGTAAAAAAGCAGGTCACCGGCGGCAAACATCGGGTGATTCTTCACTCCCATACCCCCAACGTCATCGCACTGACCTTTGTGCTGCCGCTGGAAGATGAGGTGTTTACCCGGGAGCTGTGGGAGATGGCTACCGAATGCCCGGTAGTGTTCCCTGATGGTGTGGGCGTAGTGCCGTGGATGGTTCCTGGCGGTCGTGACATTGCTGTTGCCACCAGTGAATTGATGAAGAAATACGACGTGGCTATTTGGGCTCACCATGGGGTGTTCTGCTCTGGGGAGGACTTCGATTTAACTTTTGGTCTCATGGATACCGTGGAAAAATCTGCGGAAATTCTGGTAAAGGTTCTTTCTATGGGCGGCAAGCGGCAGACCATTACCTCGGATAATTTCCGGGATCTGGCCAAGGATTTCCACGTGACTCTGCCGGAGCGCTTTTTAAAGTGAAAATTGTAACAAAACAAGGCGAATTTGTTCTATTATTTTTCAAAAATACGTGCTACAATATAACTAGTTATCCAATCCTGTTACATAGTTTTCAGGTTATTTTCGATAAAGGAGTGTTTAACAATGGCAAGAATTATTCTTAACGAGACTTCCTATTTTGGCAAGGGTGCCATCTCCAATGTGGCAACCGAGGTGAAGGCCCGCGGCCTGAAAAAAGTACTGTTGGTCACCGATAAGGATCTGGTAAAGTTCAACGTGGCTACCAAGGTCATGAAGGTTATGGACGATGCCGGTATTCCTTATACCGTATATGATGACATTAAGGCCAACCCCACCATTGAAAACGTACAGACCGGTGTGGAGATCTGCAAGAAGGAAGAAGCAGACTGCATCGTAGCAGTAGGCGGCGGCAGTGTTATCGATACCAGTAAGGCAATCGGTATCATCATGACCAACCCCGAGTTTGCCGATGTCCGTTCTCTGGAAGGTGTGGCTGACACCAAGAAGCCTTGCCTGCCCATCATCGCTATTTCTACCACCTCCGGCACCGCTGCTGAGGTTACCATTAACTATGTTATCACCGACGTAGAGAAGCGCCGCAAGTTTGTGTGCGTTGATCCTCACGATATCCCTGTTGTAGCAATCGTTGACCCCGAGATGTCCGCTTCTATGCCTAAGGGCCTGTGCGCTGCTACCGGTATGGACGCTCTGACCCATGCCATTGAGGGCTACATCACCAAGGGTGCTTGGGAGCTCACCGATATGCTGCATCTGAAGGCTATCGAGATGATCGCACGTTCTCTGCGTAAGTCTGTTTCCGGCGATATCGACGGCCGCGAAGATATGGCTATTGCCCAGTACATTGCTGGTATGGGCTTCTCCAATGTGGGCCTGGGTATTGTTCACTCCATGGCACACCCCCTGAGTGCTCTGTATGACACTCCTCACGGTGTAGCTTGCGCTACCATCCTACCCACTGTTCTGGAGTACAATGCGGAGTCCACCGGTGAGAAGTATCGCGAGATCGCTCGCGCTATGGGCGTCGAGGGCGTTGATAGCATGACCCAGGAAGAATATCGCAAGGCTGCTGTACAGGCCGTGCGTCAGCTGGGTATCGATGTTGGTATTCCGCAGAAGGTCAGCGAAGTGGGCGTAAAGGACGAGGATATCCGTTTCTTGGCAGAATCCGCTATGGCCGACGCCTGCACCCCCGGAAACCCCAAGGACCCCACCCTGGAGGATGTAGAGGCTCTGTATCGCTCCATGATGTAATATTTCCCTGTTGATTATAGCGCCCTCCCGGTTTTCTACCAGGAGGGCGTTTTTGGTATTTTGCTAAAATATATCTGTATGGAGGTGCACTATGCAAAAGATCAAGATCTATAGAGGCGTCTGCGTTCTGTTGTTTTTGGTAAGCATATCACTTTCTGTATGTTTATATTTTTCCCATGTATCCAATCAAAAAATGCAGGAAGAACTTGCACAGGAGAATGTGAAAAATTGGAATACCTTGTTAGCAATGACACAAAAGCTGGAGGATAATATGGATTCTTCAGATCAACTTCAAAAGTTTTCTCTGTATCAAAACGGCATTTTATATGCGGTTTCCGATAGGATACAGCCTGCTTTAGAGGGGGACAATTTCCGCTTTCTTTGTACTTCTTATGATCCGCTTATGCAAGAACTGGCATTAAACAGCGGCAATGCAGAAGAGGCGCTGGTTAGCGAAGGGCTTGCATTATATCAGAATATGAACTCGCATTTGCAGGATATTTGCCTTTTTGTTATATCGTCAACAGAGGAAGATTCCCAAAATAAATATGCTCTTCTCCAAAGTGACTCCCATTTTAGTCAAGAAGTAAAAGCGCTATTGGAAGAATATTGCGAAAAGTACAGAGAGCAGTTGGAGTCCTTTTTTGAAAAGTGGCAGCAGCAAAGTGAATAGCGGCTCTTCACATTCTACCGAATACATATAGCCTTTTTCAATTGGGAGTACGGACAATTATACCTTTAATCAAAATTGTTAGATACAGATTGGAGGGGGGCCAATGTTTTTTTGATGGACGATTCAAGACCCACTGCGGAAAAATTTTGTAAAGAGGTGAGCCTTTTGAAAAAGCGTTTGGCAATAATCCTATCTTTGGCAGGAATTATGATCTGTGCTTGTATCTGTGTTTTTGGTTTGAAAATGACGGAGGAAAAAGGCTATAGTTTTGTGACCGCACTCTCTATTGATGACATCGCAGAGAAAATGCAAGAAGAGGATGGTTTTTATTTAACGGTAGCACTCCCAGAACATGTGAGAAACGAATATAGCCTGTCATATGAAAAACTTACCATTCAGACCAGCAAAGATATTTTTGAACAGGTAAAGGCAAATGAGGGATTTGTAGGTGCTACTTTGCAGGTAACAATCCCAGAAGGCCGGCCGGAAAAGGAGATTGGAATTGTTTTAAAAGAAAAATTAGCCGAATATTGCAGGATTATAAGCGTAACAACGAAAGAGAATGTCGTAATCCAATAAAAAGAGCCGTATGAAAACAAGTAGAATTAAACTGGTTTTTTATTCTACTGTTTTGTTCTGTGTGGTCAGATTGTGGATTTGATTTGTAAAAATAGTGAGCAATTTGAAAATTAAGTCAAACGGAAAAGGCGTTGCAAGGCGGGGGGGTTGCAGCGCTTTTTGCATTGGAAAAGAAATTTCGCTGAATTTTGTTGAAAGTATGGTGGAAAATCAGTGGGAAAGGGTAGAAAGATAGAGACTTTGTATTGAATTGAAGAAACGAAAATGATACAATAGGATAAATATATACGGAAAAGCGGGTGTGGTTCGTGCAGGTAAAAAATTGGAAGGTCCTGCCTCTCAATAAAGAAAACGCCAAAAAATTGGCCCAAGAAACAGGGCTTCCTCTGTTTCTTGCCATGATGTTGGAGATCCGGGGCTTCCATACCCGGGCGGACGTGGAGCGCCTGCTGGCATATGACGGCCAAAGTTTCGATCCGTATCTGCTGCCGGATATGGATAAGGCGGCGGCCCGAGTGCGGCAGGCTATTGATAATTTTGAGAAGATTGCAGTGTATGGGGATTATGACGCCGATGGCGTAACTGCCACATCGGTGTTGTTTTCATATTTACAGACCTGCGGCGCAGATGTAATGTATTATATTCCCGAGCGAGAAGGGGAAGGCTATGGTATGAACCTTTCCGCTGTAGAACGGCTGGCTCAACAGGGAGTACAACTTATTATTACGGTGGATAATGGCATTTCCTCTCATCGAGAAGTAGAGCGGGCCAATGAGCTGGGGATGGATGTGGTTATCACCGACCACCATCGGCCCCAGAGCGTGCTCCCTGCCGCAGTGGCGGTAGTGGATGCTTGGCGGGAAGACAATCGCTCTCCGTTTCGAGAGTTCTCCGGTGTGGGTGTGGCATTTCAACTGATGCTGGCTTTGGAAATGGAGGATGGAGATCCGCAAAGCCTGTTGGATAATTACGCAGACCTGGTGGCGATCGGCACTATCGGTGACGTAGTGCCTCTTATCGGGGAAAACCGCAGGTTGGTACAGGCTGGGCTACGGCTTTTGCAGGAGCCAGAACGGGAAGGATTGCGGGCGCTGGTACGCCACGCTTCTATGGAAGGCCGCGCTATGACGTCGGTGAATGTGGCGTTTACTCTGGTTCCCCGTATCAATGCTACCGGGCGAATGGGGTCCCCAAGTCGGGCAGTAAATCTGCTTACCAGCGAAGACCCGGAAGAAGCTGACAGTCTGGCTTTGGATATTTGCGAGGATAATGACCGCCGCCGCCAGACAGAATCGGAGATCATGGAGCGGGTAGCAGAGCAGCTTGCCCGTGAGCCGGAGCGGTTGCTGGACCGGGTGCTGGTAGTGGACGGGGAAGGCTGGTGCCACGGCGTTATTGGAATTGTGGCGGCTCGTTTAGTAGAGAGGTACGGCAAGCCCTGTATTGTTATCTCTGTTTCTTCGGAAGAGGCAAAGGGTTCTGGACGAAGCGTAGAGGGCTTTTGTCTGTTTGATGCAGTACATGACTGTGCGCCTCTCCTTACTCGGTATGGCGGGCACCCTATGGCAGCAGGACTTTCCCTTCTGCCGGAGAATGTAGGAGCGTTCCGAAAAAAAGTTAATGAATTTGCTGCCCGACAAGGGGAAATGCCCATCCCTTCCTTGACATTGGATTGTAAGCTAAATCCGGCGGCCCTGCGTCCCGATTTGCCGGAGCTGCTGTCAGAGCTGGAGCCTTTTGGAGAAGGGAACCCAGCTCCTCTCTTCGGCCTTTACGGAATGACGCTGGAGGAAATTGCTCCAGTGGGAGGCGGCAAGCATTTACGCCTTACTTTTGGAAAAAAAGAAGCCCATGTGCGGTGTATGCGGTTTGGCGTGACCCCAGAAGAATTTCCCTATCAGGTGAGGGATGTGATGGACTTAGCGGTAACTCTAGACGCCAAAGAGTTCCGGGGAGAAAAGTCCCTGAGCATCATTATCCGGGATTGTCGCCCTGCCAATGCTGATTTTCCGGCTCGGGTACTGGAAGAGCGGATATACGAAAAGCATCGGAGAGGGGAGCCCTTGACAGCAGAGGAAAAGCGACAGCTGCTTCCCTGCCGGGAGGATTTTGCCCGGGTATACCGGTTCCTACGGCAGCACAACGGCTGGAAGGGGGACCGGATGTTCCTCTGGTACCGGATGGAAGAGAAGGACCTCTCTATGGGCCGGCTGCGGATTTTGCTGGATGTTATGGAGGAACGGGGGCTGATACGTTGCGCCGGGGAAGAGGATAGCTTTTGTATTTCTTTGCTCCCAGTAGAGGGAAAGGTGGATCTACAGGCGTCCCCAGTATTTCGCCGGTTGGCGGACGAGAAAGAAAAGGAGGGTGTTTGAGTTGGCGGTAAAACATGGACAGAGTTATGAAGAATTGCTGGAGCTGATTAAAAACAGTGGCCGGGAATTCAATATGGAAATGATCCAAAAGGCCTATGAACTGGCAGACGGTGCCCATAAAGGGCAGATGCGCCTTTCCGGTGAGCCGTATATTATCCACCCTCTGGCGGTTGCCTGTATTCTGGTGGAACTGGGTATGGATTCTGAATCGGTAGTGGGTGGCCTTCTCCATGATGTGGTGGAGGATACCGACTATACCCTGGAGGACATCCGAAAGATGTTTAATCAGGAAGTCGCCAACCTGATTGATGGCGTTACTAAGTTGGGCAAGATCCCTTATTCCTCCCGAGAGGAACAGCAGGCGGAGAATATCCGCAAAATGCTCATCGCCATGTCGGAGGATATCCGGGTCATTATCATCAAGCTGGCAGACCGCCTTCATAATATGCGCACCCTGGAATTTAAGCCTCCCCAAAAGCAGCGGGACACCGCTTTGGAAAGTATGGAGGTCTATGCCCCCATCGCCCACCGTTTAGGTATCCGTGCGGTGAAAGAAGAGCTGGAAGACCTCTCTTTGCGGTACCTAGACCCGGTGGCATATCGGGAGATTGAGGATACCTTGGCTATGCAGAGTAAGGACCGCATTGCCTTTATCGAGCGCACCAAGGATGAGATTCGGCAGCGGGTGTCTGATATTATCCCCAATGTATATTTGGAAGGTCGGGTCAAGAGCATCAACGGTATTTTCCGCAAAATGTTCATCCAGGGCAAGAGCATGGAGGAAATTTACGATGTGTATGCCGTACGGGTGATTGTGGATACCGTTACCGATTGCTACAATGTGCTGGGCCTGATTCACGATATGTTCCAGCCCATCCCCAACCGGTTTAAAGATTATATCTCTACGCCCAAGCCTAATATGTACCAGTCCCTCCACACCACGGTGTTGAGCAAGGATGGTATTCCTTTTGAAGTGCAGATCCGCACCTGGGAGATGCACTACACGGCAGAATACGGTATTGCCGCCCACTGGAAATATAAGCTGGGTATGACCCGCAGCACCTCTCTAGATGAGCGGCTGGTGTGGATTCGCCAGATGCTGGAAAATCAGAAAGACAGCGAGGACGCCACTGATATTGTCCGAGCCATTAAAAGCGACCTGGCTCCAGAGGAGGTCTTTGTTTTCACCCCCAAGGGGCAAGTTATCAGTCTGCCTGCTGGGTCTACGGTCATCGATTTTGCCTATGCCATTCACAGTGCAGTGGGCAATCGGATGATAGGCGCTAAAGTGGATAAGCGCATCGTTCCCATTGATTATAAAGTAAAAACCGGCGAAATCATCGAGATTTTGACCACCAAGGAAGTGGGTCATGGTCCCAGCCGCGACTGGCTGAAGATTGTCAAGACCAGTGAGGCCCGGAACAAGATTCGTCAGTGGTTCAAAAAGGAACGCCGGGAGGAAAATATTGTAGAAGGCCGTTCCGAATTGGAGCGGGAGTTCCGCCGGAATAATATTGAGCTTACGGATGAGCTATTGCAAAGCCTGATGGATACGGTAGGCAAGCGGAACAGCTGTAACACGCTGGACGATTTGTACGCTGCTATCGGCTATGGCGGCATCCAGCTTTGGAAGATCATGCCTCGTATTCGAGAGGAACACAATAAAGCCAAAAAAGCTGCCCAGCAGGCCCAGGAGGCCAGTCAACAGACAGCTCAGCCGCAGCCCCAGCAGCTGCCAAAAGCCAAAACTGCCGCAGGAGGCGTACTGGTGGAGGGCGTGGACAACTGTCTAATTAAATTCTCTAAATGCTGTAATCCGCTGCCTGGAGACGATATCATCGGTTTTATCACCCGAGGATTTGGCGTTTCTATCCACAAGCGGAATTGTACCAATGTACCGGCCAGAATTGAAGATGCCGCGGAACCGGAGCGTTGGGTACGTGCCTATTGGGCTGGGGAAGTTCGGGAGAAATTCCAGTCTACATTGGAAATTTTGGCAGATGACCGTTCCGGCCTGTTGGTGGACGTGACCCAACAGCTGTTTGCTATGCATCTGTTTATCCATTCCCTCAATTCTCGAGAATTGAAGGACGGCTCTGCGATGATCTCTGCCACCTTTACCGTTAATGGGCTGGATCACCTGCAATCCGTAATGGACCGTCTCAAAGGCGTACAAGGGGTGCGCTCTGTCAAGCGTGCCTGATAATGACCCGATTTTATATGGAGGAATACCATGTTTACTGTAGAAACCATCCCAGGCGGGATGATGCCCACCAACTGTTTCCTGCTCACTGATTCCGAGACCCGGCATTGTGCGGTCATTGACCCCGGGTTTTGGGATCACCGGTTGGAAGCTGCGTTGGAGGGAAAACATATTGCGGCGATTCTATTGACCCACGGCCATTTTGACCATATTTTAGGGACAGCCGCTGTACAGAAAAAAACCGGCGCACCGGTGTGGATGCTCCGACAGGAGGAGGCCTTCCTCACTGATCCCCAGCTGAACCTTTCCGGAATGATGGGGCTTTCCATCGCCCCGTTTTCTGCCGCAAGGCTTCTGGAAGACGGAGAAGAGATTGCCATTGGCGCTGGAAAATTACAAGTGCTCCACACCCCGGGGCATACAGCGGGAAGTTGCTGCTATCTGGGGGATGAGGTGCTGTTTACCGGCGACACCCTGATGGCAGGAAGTGCAGGGCGCACTGATTTCCCCACAGGAAACTGGGCGGCGCTTTCCCGCTCCTTGCACCGACTGTCAGAGATTCCCGGTGATCGGAAAGTTTATTCGGGCCACGGCCCTGCTACTACACTACAAAAAGAACGGATGGGAAATCCGTATATGAGGGATTCTGGATATGATTTTATGGATTAAAGGCCACAGCCATCACTATGAGATGGAGAGCCTGTGCCGGATCTTCTTTCCCTATCAGAAGATCCAGGTAAAATTTGGAGACAGGGAAGAAGTTGACGATAGCCAGGCTCAGGCTTGGGTGGGAGCAGAACCCCAGGGGGAGAGCGTGCGCTTTTTTGCTTGGGCAAAATGCAATGGCCAGGAGCGCGAGGAAGAGAGCTCCGCTGCTGAAACCACCTTTACCGGACTGGATGATTTTGGCCGCCGCAAGGAATATGAGCGCCGCATGGGGCTATTGCTGTTTCGTGTGCTCTCGGAGCTATGTAATTGCCGCCCCAAGTGGGGGATCCTCACCGGCATCCACCCGGTAAAGCTGCTGCGCCAGCTTTGTGAAGAAAAGGGAGAGGCGCAGGCGCTGGACTATTTTCGACAGGAATTGTTGGTAAGCCCCGAAAAAACGGAGCTGGCTCGCCGCACCATGGAGACTCAGCTGCCCTTTATTGCTGATAACCGACCGGATTCGTGCAGCTTGTACTTATCTATTCCCTTTTGCCCTACTCGATGCTCCTACTGCTCCTTTGTCTCGCAGACGGTGGAGCGCTCGGCACGGCTCATCCCCCAATATGTAGATCTTCTCTGTCGGGAGGCAGAGTATACCGGAGCGATTGCTAAGGAATTGGGACTCCGGCTGGAATCGGTGTATATCGGCGGAGGCACCCCCACCACGCTGAATCCAGAGCAACTCACCCGGCTTATTACCACCGTGCAGCAAAGCTGGGACCTCTCTCACTGCCGGGAGTTTACGGTAGAGGCTGGGCGACCGGATACCATTGACCGGGAGAAGCTGACAGCTCTGCGGGAATGCGGTATCAGCCGGATTAGCATCAATCCTCAAACACTCAATAACCATGTACTGGAAGTCATTGGCCGACGCCACTCGGCGGAGCAGACGCTGGAGGCTTTTGCACTGGCCCGGGAGCTGGGGTTTGGCAATATCAATATGGACCTCATCGCCGGTCTGCCTGACGATACTGCGGAGAGCTTCGCTGATACCCTCGACCGGATTCTGGCATTGGAGCCGGAGAATGTTACGGTCCATTCTCTGGCATTAAAGCATTCTGCCAAGATGATGCAGCAGGAGGATGTGGAGCGATTCCACAACGATGGAGAGACTGCCGCCGCCATGTTGGAATATGCCGACCGACGGCTGACGGAAACCGGATATGCTCCCTACTACCTCTATCGGCAGAGCCGCATGGTGGGAAATCTGGAAAATGTGGGATGGGCCCGCCCCGGCACAGAGTGCTATTACAATATCATCACTATGGACGAAACCCATACCGTGTTGGCCTGTGGCGCGGGAGCAGTTTCCAAAATAAAAGATCCCTATTCTGATTTGTTGAACCGCATTTTTAACTTTAAATATTCATATGAATATTGCAGCAGATATGAAGAGATATTGGCGCGCAAAAATGAGGTGAAGACACTCTATGAGCAGTTTTGCAAATAGCTATTTCAAATATGTGAACCATCTGGAACAGATCAACGATGCTGCCCTGGCAAATCCCAAACAGATGATTGAAGAGGTGGAAGAGGCATATCTCAACAACCTACACAATATTGCCAGAATGCCGGTGCGGCGCAAGGAGTGCCGGATCATGATGCTTTCTGGCCCCAGTAGCAGTGGCAAGACGACTACTGCCCATATGCTCCAACGGGAACTGCTAGAATTCGGGGTGAAGAGCGTTATTGTCTCCATGGACGATTTTTATCTGGGCGCAGGGCAGGCGCCGGTGCTGCCGGATGGTACTTTCGATTATGAGGCAGTAGAGGCTTTGGATATTCCCAAGGCTCGGGAGTGCCTTAGCAGTCTACTGGAAAAAGGGCAGTGCCGGATGCCGGTATTTGATTTTCACAATCGCCGTCCAGCGGATTACACTCGAGAATTAGTGTTGGAAGAAGGGGCAGTTGCGATTATTGAGGGAATCCATGCTCTAAATCCGGTCTTTACCCAGCACCTTCCTGCTCATCGGGTAATGAAGATCTACACCAGTGTGAAACAGGGAATCAAGGATGCCAATGGTGTAGTGATCTCTCCGATGGATCTGCGGTTGGTTCGGCGTATCGTACGGGATAACAACTTCCGCAATACTACCCCGGAACGTACTCTCTCTATGTGGCCTAATGTGGTGGCGGGGGAAAATAAATATATCCGGCCTTACCGCCATGGCAGCGATGTAACGGTGAATTCCATTCACATTTACGAGCCCTGTGTATTGCGGGCCCAAGCGATTCCCCTGCTTCGAGGGGTTGCACCCGACAGTCCCTACTTTCAGAAGGCCCGGGAGCTAGAAGCCCGTCTCATGCGTTTTGAGCCGGTGCCGGAGGAATTGGTTCCGGAGGATTCCATGCTGCGGGAATTTATTGGTCCGGCAAAGGTGGAAAAAACTCCCATTAGTGAGATTGAATGATTTTTCATAAACTGTTCACAGTATATTTCGCGGGAATTCTTGTTTTTTTCGTAATTTCGCTCTATAATAAAGTCAAATTCCGGGAACGGAGTCGGTTGTGCAGGCACCCAATACCGGTATCAAATTGTGATTGCAAAAGGAGAATGTGCTATGGGTCTTTTTGAAGATGTAGTGGTCAATGCCAGATCGGCGGCCAATGTTGTAGGAAAAAAGGCCGGTCAGCTGGTAGATATTTCCAAGCTCCGTCTAAGTGCTGCTGATGTGGAACGGGAGATTTCCGCACGTCTGGAGGCATTGGGACGTGTAGTGTATGACGAAAAGAAAACAGGAGTGGATGCACAGGCTCTTATTGAAGAGAGCGTTAACTGTATCGACGAGTTATACGAGCAATTGGATGTTATCAATGATGAATTGGCCATGGCCCGGAACAAGGTGATTTGTCCCCGGTGCGGCAGCACCAATCCCCAGGAGTTTTCTTACTGCGGACGCTGCGGCGCCAAGTTGGTCAAGGATGAACCGGAAGAGGAACCCTCCGAGCCCAAGCAGGAATAACGTAAAATTTGGTAAGATTAAAAATGCAGCAATGGCAAAAGCCGTTGCTGCATTTTTGGTTTGCTTAAACAACCACTGGCTGTGCCAGTGGATAAAGAGCTTATAGCTATGGACAA
>CALWVH010000082.1 GCA_944384915.1 uncultured Clostridia bacterium
AGACCGGCGCGGAATACCAGGCGGCCGATGCGGCCGAAGCCATTGATGCCTACTTTAATAGCCATAGAACGAATACCTCCTGAAGTTTTAATGAAAAATTCATTCTGTCTCTATTGTATAGCATTTGAGAGCAGATTACAAGAGTTTGTCAGAAATTTAACGGGCTTTTTTTCCATAATTTTTGATTTTAGACATGCAAAGCCGGAGCAGGGTGCAAAAAAAACGTCAGCAATCCTTGTCCAGGCCGTCGAAAAAAGAACTATAATCTTCCGATTATTTTTGGGACCCTTCCGACGGCTCTTGATGGTTCATGCGCTTCCAGTCCGCCACCACTCGATCCAGCTCCAAAGTCACCGAAAGAGAGGAATCTGCGCGGCGAATGGGAGAACTTCCCCGGCCTGACCGCAGCAACAGGTTGGTATCCCGGCGCAGGGCCGCCATAGAGGCTGCTGCATACAGGGACAAAAACAACAAAGTCATGAGCATAGGGGCAGGCAGGCTACTACCCGATTCCTTTCCCAATGCCAGACAGATCAAGGAAGGGACACTGCTGCCCAATCCCACTAATACAAAAGGGGCTCCATATTGATACAGTTTTCGCCGAGCTGTACCGCCTCCAGCATCGGAAAAGAAGCTGCTCTGGCCAAAGAGGAACAAAAGAGCCAGGGCAAACGGCAGGATGGAATAGAAATTTTTAGTCATCTCTGACTGTGCGGTATAGGTGATAAACAAAACCGTCAATTCCAGGCAAGCCCATATAGGAGGCATGAGGGCAATCAGAGGATATTCCCGAAACAAAAGTCCGGTACGCAAAAGGGAGACCCCCCAGGCGAGGAACACCACCGCTGCCAGCAGTCCCGCAACTGCACATAGGGTGGAAAGCAATGGTTGGTCCCCTGCCAGAGAAACAGCAGTAGCGTCGCTTTCATTACGTACCAGCCGAACCAAGTCATATAGTGAGGCCACCAAAACTGTCACCCCTGACAGCACTGCTGCCACTCCCGCCGGAGGACAAGGCCGAGGCCGGAATCGCATCACTGCCCGATGATCCAACCGACAGGATAAAAACAAGGCCACAGCCCCGATCAAATAGCACCAGGGAAGCATGTATCCCCAAAAGCTTCCGGATTCTCCTTCCGGAAGAAGCAGTATCACTGTTCTTGCCGGTATCAGCACCAGCAGAAAAACTGCCAGCATTCTCCACATTCCCTTACGTATCATCCCAGGGCCTCCTTATCTTTTATAAAGCGTTTTTGCGCGTTTTCTCTTTTTGTTTATGATACCACGCCGCGTCGGGTTCCGCAAGCCATGGAGACTTTCCCGGAATTTTTTTCATGAATCTTTTCGATTTTGTAACCAACGGTTTCAATCCTGTTATCCCGATTGCATTTGATGCTTTACCATGGTACAATAACTTTATTAAAATCCCGAAGAAGCGGCCTTTTTCCGCTTCTCTGATTCTGAATATTTCTGGAAAGGAGCTTTTTTCTTGGGTCTGTTTTCTTCCTTTTCCATTTCACGTCATTTTTTGCGGCAATTTGCCGCTTTGTCTCTTTCTCTTTTTCTGATTTTGCCTTTGTGCGCCTGTTCGGGGGAGTCACGTCCGGAAAATGCTGACCAAACGATCCTCTTCCATTTACAGGAAGATCCCTCTTCTCTGGACCCTCAGATTGCCAATTCTTACGGTGCTCGTGTAGCGGTAGAGGCCCTATTTGAAGGGCTGGTACGACTAGATGAGGATGGAGAACCTTATCCGGGCGTAGCGGAAAGTTGGGAGGTGAGCGGTGATGGGCTTAGCTATACTTTCCATCTGCGAGAAGATGCCCAGTGGAGTAAATCCGTTGTAACGGAAGATGGGGAAACCTCTGTTTCCTCTGACCCTGCCCCTCTGGTTGCCCAGGACTTTGTCTATGCCTGGCAGCGGGCAGTAAACCCGGTCACGGGATGTCCAGAAGCTGACAGTTTTGCCATTATCCAAAACGGTGAAGCCATTATCCAAGGAGAGATGTCTCCTGACCAGTTAGGCGTATTTGCTCCTGATGACCACACTTTAGTGGTAACACTACAATCAGCCAGTGAGGATTTTCTGACCCTTACGGCTACCGCCGCTTTTATGCCCTGTCAGGAAGATTTCTTCCTCTGGACTTCCGGCCGTTATGGTCTGGAAGCCAAATATGTGTGCGGTAACGGACCTTTTGTGTTCAGCAATAATTATTCCTGGGATCACGAGGAAGCCATGACTCTACGCCGCTCTACTTCTTACTCTGGAGAAAATGAGCCCCTCCCCGCTGGCCTCAAGCTCTATGTGAGCACCCAGGCCGTTGATATCTCCAATCCTCTTTCTGCTGTGGAAGAAGGAGTGGTGGATCTGGTACTTCTTCCCTCTGAACAGTTGGAAGACGCTCAAGCACAGGAAGAGGTACAGGTTATCACCCAGCCTATGGACGCTGTATGGGGCCTGTGTTTTAACCTGGAAGAAGATCTGTTGTCCCATCAGGAAATTCGGGAAGTCTTTGTGCGTACCTTATCCCGTGAGGAATTGCTAGAACATTTACCCCCTCATGCTTCTGTTGCCAACGATATTATTCCCGACACATTCCTGTGGGACGGAGAAAGTTACCGGGATCAGGCAGGCAGCAATCTTTTTCTGACAGAAGATCCGCAGGCCACCTCCTCCCTCTCTGATATTCTTGCCAAGCTGAAACTGGACGCCATGCCCTCTATCACGGTGATTGGCCCTGAAAATGTACGAGATATGCTAAACCAAATGCTCATTACATGGAATGGCCGCATGGGAAACTATTTTAATTTGGAGGCCCTTTCGGAGGAGGATCTCACCTCTCGAATCTCTGCTGGTACCTATCAGGCTGCTATTTGCCCTCTGCGCACAGAAGACGCCTCGCCCCTTAGTTTGCTTTCCCTGTTTGCCTCTGACAACAGCGCAAATCCAGCCCGCCTGCAATCCACAGAATATGATTCGTTGTTGGAACAGGCCGCTTCCGGCTCTCTTAGTGCTTTGGAAGAAGCGGAAACTTTTCTCAATCAACGGGCTATCTTCTATCCCCTGTACTATACAGATCGCTATTTTGTTGCCAACGCCACGCTGTCTGGAGTAGTAATCCATCCTGCCGATCAGGGAATCGACTTTATCCAGGCCGGCAAGCTAGACTAATACTATTAAGGAGGATATATGTTGATCCGATCCTATTTGCCCTCCGATCTCCCGGAAATTCTTTCTCTATTTCGTCGAGCTGTGCATACCATTGCTCGGGGAGAATATACTCCTTCTCAGTTAGAAGCCTGGGCTCCTGTCTGTCCAGATACCCAAGCCTGGTCCAGTTCTCTTGCTGCGCATTTTGCTCTGGTAGCTGTGAAAAATGGCCAGTTGGCAGGATTTGCTGATTTGGAAGAGCCAGCATACTTTGACCGGCTGTACGTTGCACCGGAAGCTCTTCATCAGGGGGTTGCCCGGGAACTAGCTGACCAAATCGAAGCCCGTGCAAAAGAACTGGGGTCTTCTTCGATTACTGTACACGCCTCTAAAACGGCGTTAGGCTTTTTTTGCATCGAAATTACTACATCCTACAGGAACAGACTGTAGAACGTCGAGGAGAGTTTTTAACGAATTTTGTCATGAAAAAGGACTTTTAAGGTGCTTTTCACAGCTTTCCCACAGATTTTTTTGAGTTTTCAACAATCCCAACTTAGTTTTCAACATCTAAAAATGATTTTTCCACAAGTTAATTTCCTTCCAAATTGATTTAGAAAGGAAGTGTAAGCCCCCATGAAATGCAGGTATTGCAGTGCAGAATATCAGGGAGACGTCTGCCCTGACTGCGGTACACCTGCGGGCATGGACCGTCCTCCTCATCAACAGAGTTTCTCAGAAACTATGTCCGAGACTGAACCCAAAAAGACGGTGCGCAATCCTGCCCCACCCTTACAGTCTACTTATTTCCCGCCTGCCGCTATACAGCCCCAGCGCAGCTCTTGTCTGCGCAATATCTTGATTGTTGCTGGAGCAATGGTGGCTGCAGTAGTAGTTATTCTTTGTATTGGCGTATTTTTTTATGCTTTGGAGGATAATTCCTATCAATATTTAGATAATGGCGATTATTCCATTTCTGTTAGCAAGGAACTACAAGAGGCCGTGAAAGAAGGGCCTCCGGAAGAACTGGAAGAGTTGCGGCCTGAACAGTACCCTGACGCCATGTATGAAGCTGATAGTTTTCGTGGTTCTCAATTGTCCAGTTGGGCACAGATTCTTTATGATCCCCAGGTTACAGAAGATGGATGTTACTTTTCCTTCCGAACTGTTTCCTCTGAAAATTCCGAGGACGTTCTATTCGGCGTTGCTTTCTGGGAAGGAAACACCACCGATCTGTGTGATGGACGTTACATTTTCCTTACTGGCACGATCATTGGAGAATACACCTACGCTGACAGCTATGGCTATGAGGATTACGGTCCTGCTATATACGCCAAAGAACTGGAGCTTTCCAGCTATGCGGAGATCTTCGCTCCTGCTATGTTCACCCTTTCTCCCGATATTCCCGCAGTTTCTCGAGGCGGATGTACCATGAAGCTGGAGCGCGTAGAATTTGCCCAGATCGAGACCCGTTTTTATCTGACGGTAGATAATCAGACAGATTTTGATTTAGTATTCTATCTGGACGAGATCACCGCCTATCAGGACAATCGCAAGTATTATTGGAAGGAAAATTATGATGCGGACAATACTATACTGTACAATGGCATTCCTCCTGGAAACGATCAGGAAGTAATTCTCACTTTTCCACCTATGTCTGACCGCTGGGTCATTGATCTTTCTATCTATGTAGACAGCGAAGTTTCCCAGTCCCCCTTCCGGTTCCAAGTGCCGGGTGAGACCCCACCTGCTTCTTCTCAAACACCCTCTTTAACGCCATCTCCTGCAGAACCTGCTATCCCAGCTGAAACACCGGAAGCCTCCCCCTTACCGGAAGAATCCCTTCCCACTGGGGAAGAAGGCGAGGCTCTGCGTAGGCATATACCTGTATTTTCCACTTTTCTCTTCAGAGGACGCATACTATAATAGACAGGAACTGTAAAATCTGATATTTTGCAGAAATACCTGGAAAGGACTAAATTTCTCTCATGTCTCCTCATCGAAAGATTATTTCCGCCGTTCTTGCGGCGTGTTGTCTGGTGGGCACTACCGGTTGTGTGTCTGCCGATATGAATACCATGGCGCCTCTTCCTATTGTGACTACTGCTGCGGAGGACCTAGCGCCTAGCCTGCTGCCGGAGGGAACGCCTTCTCCCTCACCGGAAACGGAAGCCACACCTTCCCTTACTCCCACTGTGGCACCTACTGCTACCCCCTCCCCTTCTCCTACTCCTTCCCCCACCCCTAAGGCTACCATAAAACCTCAGGTGCTTACGGAAGAAAAAAAAGAGGAGATTCTGGAAAAGCCGGTGCAAAAACCTTCTCAAGAAGAAGATCAAGTAATACAGGAGAGTAAGCCTACTCCACCTCCTATTGTGGACACAGTGCCTACCCCTGCCCCCACATCGGCGCCCACCGCTACGCCTATGCCCAAGCCCACGGCAGCTCCTACTCCCAAGCCGGGTGCCACGCCTTCTCCTACCCCTCAGGCTACCCCTACCCCCGTCCCCACTTCTACTCCCAAACCTACGCCTGATCCCTCCTATACAGGTTGGTACACTACTTCCCAAGGCACCCAGTATCTGGTGCAGGGAAAGCCTATTACCGGTTCTCAGATCATTGGAGGACGGCGGTACATCTTTAGTAGCACTGGTATCCTGCAAACCCGCCTGGGCATTGATGTTTCCAGCTATCAGGGGAGCATTAACTGGAATAGTGTGGCAAACGACGGCATTTCCTTTGCTTTTTTACGCATTGGCGGCCAGTACTACCGTCAGGAAGGCGGCTTCTATAAAGACAACTACTTTGAAAAGAACTATACTGGTGCCCAAAATGCCGGATTAGATACCGGCGTATATTTCTTCTCTCAGGCCATCACTCCAGAAGAGGCTCGGGAGGAAGCCCTCTGGGTTGTGGCCCAGCTGAAGGGACGTGGGCTTCAGCTTCCTATTGTGTACGACTTGGAAGACCCCGCCAATGATTCCCGGTTCCACCTGGCCAATTTGAATCGCCAGCAGGTAACGGAGTTGTGCCTTGCCTTCTGCGAGACTATTGAAGCCAATGGTTATGATGCTATGGTCTACACCAATCCTGATTGGATCTGGAACAGACTGTATCTAGATCAACTTTCCTCCTATCCCCTATGGCTGGCCCATTATACCAGCGCTGCCCTTCCCAGTGCCAGCGATAATTGGAAGGCTTGGCAGTACACCAGTTCCGGCTCTGTCAAGGGCATTAACGGAAAAGTGGATATGAACGTCATGTGGAATTAAAATTTGTCAAAAAAATCCCGCCCTCTGCGGCCATTACGGCCAACAGGGGCGGGATATTTTTTGTTTTTGCTTTACAGCACGCAGTACTGCTCCATGTATTTCTCCATGGCAGGCAGCACCTCGCCATAGGTACCTTGCTCTTTCAGATATTCATAAATATCCTGTACGGTTACCAGAGCATGTACCTGGATACCAAACTCCTCCTGCACTTCCATAATGGCGGTTTTGCCGGGAGTCTGGCCCACTTCGCAACGGTTGACAGAGATAAACATATCTTTAACTTCTACATTGCCGCAGGCCTTCAGCACTGGCATAGTCTCCCGCACAGCGGTACCGGCAGTGATTACATCCTCAATGATGATGATGCGGTCGCCATCCTTGGGCTTGTAGCCTACGATGCTGCCGCCCTCGCCGTGGTCCTTTGCTTCCTTGCGATTAAAAAAATAGGGCTTATCAATGCCAAAATCCCGGGCCAGGGCGCCGGCTGTTGCTGTAGCCAAGGGAATGCCCTTATAAGCCGGTCCGAACATGGCGTCAAAATTATCGCCACAGGTCTCCTTTACCAAAGCGGCATAGAAACTGCCCAGCTTGGAGATCTGGCCGCCGGTGCGGTAATTGCCGGTATTGACGAAATAGGGGGTATTGCGGCCGCTTTTGGTCACAAAGCTGCCGAAACGGAGCACATCCGCGCTCATCATAAACTCGATAAATTCTTTCTTTGCAGGTGTCAGCATGAAAGGTCCCTCACTTTTCCAGAATTCTGTATCTTTTATTATACCAGAACCGGGACAAAAATCCCACTGTTTTTTCCAAATCTTCCTTCTCTGTGAAAACGGTCAAAAATACAATCAACAGAGTCAAAAAATCACATTGACTTTCCCTTCTGGATTTTTTATCATGCAGGCAGAGGGGTTTCCCCTCCATCAAAAAAGCAGGGAGGTGTAACGCCGGAAAAGTTCCGGCGGAAACGGATGGATACAAAACAATATTTACAGGAAATTGAAGCGGTTATTAAGGCCGGACCCTATCATGACAACTGGGAGTCTCTCTCCCAATACCAGGTTCCCAAGTGGTACAAAGACGCGAAATTCGGCATTTTTATCCACTGGGGCGCCTTTACCGTACCAGAGTTTGGCAAGAAGTATCCCTATAATGAGTACCGCGCTTCCTAGAAGGCAGCGGAGCTCCCCCTGATGCAGCGGCTATGCGATAAGCAGCACAGCTGGGGAATCACGGTCTGGCGGCGCTGGTGCCTGATGCTCTGGCCCAGGGAATTATGGGATATCCCTTCTGTTGCGCAGATATGGTAGGCGGCGGCGAGTATCTGAACTTCTGGGAAAATGCCGACCGTCTGGACGGGGAACTGTTTGTGCGACATTCCGCTGTAAGCTGCCTAATGCCCGCCATCCAATTTTCTGCTGCCCCATGGCGGGTACTTTCGGAAGAAGACAACCAGCGTATCCACTGCCAGTTAGCCCTGCGGAAAGCCTATTGGGAGGACATCTGGCAGGCCATGGAGCATTGCCGCAAAACCGGTGAGCCGGTGGTGCGGTACATGGAATATGAATTCCCTCACCAGGGACTGGAAACGATACAAGATCAGTTTATGGTAGGCAGCTGTCTGCTAGTTGCGCCCCTACTGGAAAAAGACACATGGACTCGTAAGGTCTATGTACCAAAAGGCCGCTGGCAATACGGAGACTCCCTTCTGGATAGCCAGGGAGAATGGAAAGAATTTTCAGAAAAAGAAAGCTGCCTCATTGTATTAAAAAAAGCGGACTGAACGCCGCTCGCCCATTTGAAATTTGGAGGATGACACATGAAATTTGCCTTTTGCCTTACTGACAGCTTGACAAAGGTACTGCCCAAACAACAGCCTCCTAAATTGGCTGTAGAAGAAGTGATGCTGCTTCGCAACCAGCGTTATTCCTTTCAGATTGCCTACACCTGCATGGACGACGAGGCCACCGGTTGGGACCGGGAATTTTTCCCACAATGCGAGGGACTTCCCAAGAAGGCCGTTACCCTTCGGAAGGTGGGCTTGGTTCCCTGTGATTATCCCTGCCACGGCACCTGGGATAATGATTATCTCACCACCTCTCCGGGACTTTTGCCGGACCTTTTGGAACCTATAGCATGGGGGAAACCGGTAAAAGCTGCCCCCGCCCAATGGCGTAGTCTTTGGGTAACCGTGGATGCTTCCCTCCTCTCCCCTGGCCCCGCGCAGGGGGATTTTCGTCTGCTCTCTCCTGCTGGGGAAGTATTGAGCCAATTTTCTCTGGGCTTCCGAGTACTGGAAGAAGCCCTTCCCGCTGCCACTTTGTACCATACCGAGTGGTTCCATGGGGATTGTATTGCGTCCTATTACGAGCAGGAAATCTTCAGCGAGGAGCATTGGAAGACCATCGAGGCCTTTATGGAGAGCGCCGCTCAGCATGGGGTCAATATGCTGTTGACTCCGGTGTTCACCCCGCCTCTAGATACCGTCAAGGGAGGAGAGCGCCCTACCATCCAGTTGGTGGATGTGTGGGAGAAAGAGGGGACCTATTCCTTTGGATTTGAAAAGTTGCGTCGTTGGGTATCCCTGTGCCTTGCTCACGGCATAACGGAAATCGAAATTTCTCATTTGTTTACCCAGTGGGGCGCTGTAGCGGCTCCAAAAGTGATGGTACACACGCAAAATGGCCTAGAAAAGCGGTTTGGCTGGCACACTTCGGCAGTAGGCGGTGAATATACCCGTTTTCTCACTGTGTTTCTACCCGCTCTAAAAGAGGAACTGGCTAATCTAGTGGGCCTTGACCATGTGTGGTTCCATATTTCCGATGAACCCGGCGACGCGGAAAAAGAAAGCTATGCCGCTGCTCGGGATTCGGTGGCCTCTTTGCTGGAAGGATGCCGGGTGATGGACGCCCTAAGCAGTTATGCTTTTTATGAAGAAGGGCTGGTCAAAAAGCCGGTTGTCAGTGAAGACCATCTTGAGCCATTTGTGGAACACGGCGTAAAGGGACTGTGGACCTACTATTGTACCGGGCAGGCACTCAAGGTGCCCAATCGGTTTATGTTCATGCCCAGTGCCCGGAATCGTATTCTGGGGACTCTGCTATACAAATATGATATTGAGGGCTTTTTACATTGGGGATTCAATTTTTACTATTCCCAATACTCTCTACATCCTATCGATCCTTTCCGGGTCACGGATTCTGGAGAAGCTTTTCCTTCCGGCGACCCCTTCCTGGTATATCCCGGTCCAGAGGGAACGCCATGGGATTCCATTCGTGGCGAGGTGCTGAAGGAGGCGCAACAAGATCTGCGGCTGCTGCGGTTATGCGAAAGCCATATCGGCAGGGATGCTGCCCTCCGGCTAGTACAAGAAGTGGGCGGAGATATGACGTTTATGGAATATCCCCGGAACCCGGATTTCTTTTCCAAGCTGTGGTACCGAGTTGGAAAAGAGCTAAAACTCTTCTAAAAGACTTTTCTATCTTTTTATAACGCTTTTTCTTGCTCAAAAAAGGGCATAAAGGCGGAACGATTGATTCCGTCTTTATGCCCTTTTTTATTATTCCAGTGTAAAGGAAGCAAGGTTAGCCGCTCCCTGTCCCTCATAGGTAAAATACAGAGATTGAACCCCATCGGGGATGGAAACCTCTGCCGTGTACTCCTTCCACACATTGGTGAACCTCACGGGGATAATCCCTAACACGGGGCCGTTCCATACCGTGCGCACACAGATTGCGCCTTTACAATAGCCGCGCACCTGTACACCGACACGACGTATCCCATGACAGTCAAAGTAGCGAAATCCTGCTGTGGCGCCAGAAACAAGGTTGGCCACATATCCGGGTTCCTCATCACCATCACGTCCATCCTGAGTGATCTTTGGGAACCGGCAGTCCATCCACTCGCCGGGAGCGCCGGTGGTAAGAGGGTCCTCCCCGCCCGCAGTGAATAACTGACAAGCGATATAAGCAGGATAAGTTCCTCGACCCTGAAGCGGCCCTCCATTGCCGCCACAGGAAGTCATCTCTGCCTGGATAATGGAGCCATCTTCCCGGAACGAAATGGGTTCCATGCATCCTTGACGGCTGAAGTTGGTACCGTCGGTGTGGCGATGATAAAAGATATACCATTGCCCCTGAATCTCCACCATGCTCCCGTGATTATTTCCGCCATAAAACATAGGTTTTTCCGCGGGCTTGTAGTGGTCGATGTGCAGGTCATTGTTGGTAACGATAACGCCGCCGTAGGTAAAGCCTTCCATAGGAGACCGGCTCACTGCATAACACAGCTCAAACATACGGATAGAAGAATAGATAAAGTAGTACAGATCACCGCGTTTGCGGATGGATGGTCCTTCAAAAAATTCGTGGGTCTCATAGCCGCTGCCAGCGCTAAAGGGCTGACTTGGCGCAATGCGCACAGGGCCTTCCTCAATGGTGAGCATGTCCGGCCCCAGCACAACACCGTGAGGGCCTGTGCGAGACACATCCCCGATGGCACAAAATCCCGTATAAAGATATGTCTTGTTTCCCTCGGTCAATACAGCGGGGTCAAACTGGGGTTCGTCACCGTCACGCTCCCCAAGCCGAGTACCATCCGGATACCGGACATACCCATAAAATTCATACTGTCCTGCTGGGCTGTCACACACCGCAACGGAGACAACACGCATTTTATCAAGGACGTAATAGAGATAATACCTTCCATCTGGTCCCCGCGTTACGTCCGGTGCATAAAGGCACATACTCCCATCCGGATTGGCCGGGTCCTGGGTCTTTCTGTAAATAGTCCCTTCACAACGCCAATCCCCCAGGTCCTCCTCTGGCGCAGACCAGCAAACATAGTCCCCCAAACAGTAGGCGTTCCCACGGAAATAGTCGTGGGAACCATAAATGTAGACCCTTCCGTCAAATACATACGGTTCCCCATCAGGAATATATTCCCAAGACGGAAGATATGGATTGAATGCCTGTTTTTTCATAGATACAACCTCCCTCTCATATTTTAAAAGGCTATTCATGCTAACCGCCCCATTTTTGCCCTTCTTCGATCCCACTTTTAATACATTAGGTTTATATAAACAAGCAGGTCGAGCTTCTAAATTCACCGGTTCCCATGGGAAGAATGGATATTCGGCATTTTCTCTCAAATTTCACATAGGACATATAGAAAATCCCATTAATCACCGCTTTAATTATAAACAATATCAATATATCATCGTTGCAAACTTTTGTACAGTCTTTTCTTGAATTTCCTGAATTTTGGGAACCGCTTCTACTGTATTTACTATTGGAGATTGATACATTTAAAAGAATGTCAAAAAACCTTACATTTTTGCAAATGTATAAGGACAAAACCCAAAGGTTGAGAGTGGTGCAAAAAGCGATCTGCTGGTATAAATAAGTATAGAAAGAACATTGACAGGGAGCGGGTCTATCAGGATCTCCGGTAGTGTGAGTCAGAGGTATTGTTGTTATATAAAAGGAGTCTGTCACTGACTATGAAAGCAAATCAAAAAATTTTTACTGCCAAGCTTTCCGAGATGGAACAACAATATGGAAATATACAAAATCGGATCCGTATCTGCCAACAAAAAGATCCCGCAGGGATTCAAGAAGAACTACAAAAAGCCTGGGACGAATACCAGGAAAACCTTCTGACACTGGAAAAAGAGATAAAGGAAAGCCGATCCCCTGCTGTAGCAGAACTTACCCAGACACAGTGGGAATATGGTAAAAAAATGGAACACTTACTGGAAAGCGGACAGCTGGAAAAATATCTGCACACAGATACCAACTGTCCTGACGAAGATCAGGCAGAAGCCGCTGCCCTTTATGCGGAATATGCCATGGATTATGCGGTACAAAGTCTGCAATACGCTTTAATTTCCGCTTTATCGGCTATCAACTTGCAGATACATACAGAAATAACGAAAGGAGAATCTTTATAATGCAGGAAGTTCGGAAACCCAAAAAACCTCTTATTTTTTACTATGGCGTTGTACTCATAATTTTACTACTGTTCAATTTTTTGGCAATGCCCTGGTTAGCCCAGCGGCAGGTGCGGGAAGTGGATTACGGTACGTTTATTGAAATGGCAGAGAATCATGAGTTGGGACAAGTAGAGGTACAGCAGCAGGATAATCAAATCCTCTTTACCGACAAAGATAATACTATGATCTTCAAGACCGGTATGATGCCTGATCCCGATTTGACCCAACGATTAAACGATTCCGGTGCAAAATTCTCTGGAGAGATCATTGAGCAGGCAAATCCCATTATCAGCTTTTTGGTTAGCTGGGTGCTGCCCATTGTGATTTTCATTGCAATTGGGCAATATATGTCCAAAAAGCTCATGGAGCGTGCTGGAGGTCCAAACGCCATAGCGTTTGGAAAATCCAATGCTAAGGTTTATGTGAAATCTTCTCAGGGAATCAAATTCTCTGATGTGGCTGGCGAGGATGAAGCTAAAGAGAGCCTTTCGGAAATCGTAGATTATCTTCACAATCCCAATAAGTATAAAGAAATCGGTGCATCCATGCCAAAAGGAATTTTGCTGGTGGGCCCTCCCGGCACCGGTAAAACCATGCTGGCAAAAGCAGTAGCTGGCGAAGCCAATGTTCCCTTTTTCTCTATGTCCGGTTCCGAATTTGTGGAGATGTTTGTAGGTATGGGCGCTTCTAAGGTGCGAGATCTGTTTAAACAGGCAAAGGAAAAAGCGCCTTGTATTGTGTTCATTGACGAAATAGACGCTATCGGGCAGAAACGGGATGGACGCATTGGTGGAAACGATGAACGAGAACAGACACTAAATCAGCTTCTCACCGAAATGGATGGCTTTGAAGAAAATACTGGTGTTGTTATTTTGGCAGCTACCAACCGTCCGGAATCCTTGGACCCCGCCCTTACACGTCCCGGACGTTTTGACCGCCGGGTTCCTGTAGAGCTTCCTGACCTACAGGGACGTGAAGAAATCCTTAAGGTTCACGCCAAAAAAATCAAGTTGGACGAACAGATAGATTTCAGCAAGATCGCCCGAATGGCTTCTGGCGCCTCTGGCGCAGAGCTTGCCAATATCATCAATGAGGCCGCTTTGCGTGCAGTACGAGATAACCGTCAGTCTGTTACCCAGGCTGATTTGGAAGAAAGCATTGAAGTGGTAATTGCCGGCTATCAAAAGAAGAACGCTATTCTTACAGACCAAGAGAAAAAAGTCGTCGCTTACCATGAAGTCGGTCACGCTTTGGTGGCGGCAAAACAGTCCAACTCTGCTCCAGTTCAGAAGATCACTATTGTCCCTCGAACTTCTGGCGCTTTGGGTTACACCATGCAAGTAGATGAAGGCAATCATTACCTGGTGAGTCAGGAAGAACTGGAAAATAAAATTGCCACGCTTACCGGTGGTCGTGCTGCCGAAGAACTGGTTTTCCAGTCTTCTTCCACTGGTGCTTCCAACGATATCGAACAGGCTACCAAATTGGCCCGCTCCATGATTACCCGATATGGTATGAGTGATGATTTTGATATGGTGGCTCTGGAAACTGTGAATAACCAATATTTAGGTGGGGATACCAGCCTTGCCTGCTCCGTAGAGACACAGACACAAATTGACCGGCAGGTAGTAGCCCTAGTTAAAAAGCAGCATGAAAAGGCTACGGCCATTCTGAAAGAAAACCGCAAAAAGCTGGATGAAATCTCCCTGTATCTGTATGAAAAAGAAACCATTACTGGGGAAGAATTCATGAAAATCCTTAATTCTTAAAATTTTCCCGCAAAATATAATTTGCTGCAACTGTCTTTGCAAAAAATCCCGCTCTGGAAAACAAACCAGGGCGGGATTTTTGCTATCTCTAATAATAAATGGTAAGCTGGATATCTTTCCCCAGAACATGTGCCTGATTCATCCAATAAAAAGGGAAAACGGCTCTACAAAAGCCCTCTCCTCTCCAATATACTATTTCTCGACTACTCGGAAGAAAGCCCTTTGTCCTATGTGCAATATTTATAAATGCAGGAATAGAAAATGTAAACTAAGAGCATAGAAAAATGCATCCTCTGCCGCTATAATGAAGGTGATTCTGAAAATCTTTTTGGAATCTTATTCAAACAGTTATTTCAGAACTGTTAGGAGGATTTGTATGGAAACCAGCAGCACACTTACTGTAAAAACACAAATAAATATCCCCCGGCGAAGCCGGGGGTATTTCATGTGCGGGCAAAGCCCTATCCTACTAGCGGCACGTGTCACGTCACGTTGGTACGATCTGGCAGCTGCGAAAGGTCTGTTACTGGCTACTCG
>CALWVH010000083.1 GCA_944384915.1 uncultured Clostridia bacterium
ACCACGCTCCACCTTCCGGCATATAGCGATACTGGCCGGTAATGCTGTTTTTTCCATTCACCGAAGCCCCGGAAAAAGATGCCGTCAGGGAGATATATTCCCCGTCATCCTGCCCCGCGCCGCCGGAATCACACCGGAACCCCGCCACGCTGGATAATACCGGCGGAGCATAGTCCACCACCGTGATACTGGCAGTTTTGGTGGCAGTGCGTCCCCGGCTGTCGGTGATCTTGGCGGTAAAGGTGATCTCTCCTGCGGTGTTGAGGAATCCCGTCGTCAGGCTGGACGCTGTACCGGAATACCCGCCGCCGGAAATACTGTAGGATTTAATGGTACTGCCATAAGCCCCCGCCGCGCCGGTGATGGCCGCCTTTACCTTGCTTTTGGTTTTGACATATAGACCCCAATCGGCAGGCACCTGCCCATTTACCGGCGTAAACGTGATGCCGGTAAATGTAGGCACTACCGAAGCGGGCACATTCAGGGTAAAGTTTTTGCTGGCGGAGCCAATCTTGGTACTGCCGTTGTAGGTGTCCACCCGGATGGTGGCGGTGCCTTTGGCAGCGTTGGAAATGTCATTGCAGTCGTTCATAGAGGGGGTAAAGGTCAGGCTCGTCCCCACGCCGCTGCCCAGCAGGTAGTCTTTGGTTTCCCCAAAGGTATAGTAGACCTTGTGGGTAAAGCTGCTCACCTCCCGGCTGATGTTGATGGTTACCGGGCTGCCAATGGTGTTGCCCGAGATGCTGCTGATGCTGGATGCCCGGGGGATGGTTTTTAATGTTACATTCCCGGTCACCGTCAGGTTTTGCAGCTTGGTAGTCAGGCCCTGTGAATCAAAAAAGCCTTTCAGGGCCACGGTTTTGGTTCCATCGGCGTTGTGGGTCACCGTCTTGCTCACCGTGGAGCCGATCTTCACCCAGCTGGTGCCGATATTGAAGCTCCCGTCATAGGTCATGACGCTGCTGCCGTCCACCTGCATATAGGAATCACAGTGGGTGTTCCAGCTGGGACCGTAGCCGTCACGGTGGACATACAGGCTCATGGTAAGGGTGCTCTGGTTTTTGCTCACGTTTTGGGAATAGGAATATACGATCTTAATAGCCGAGCCATTGTCGTAATTTTTAACAAGTTCTGCCATACAAGGCCCCCTTTCAAAACAGGCGGCGCCCGCCCGTTATCCGGGAAGGCGCTGCCATCAGCTTTGCCGCCACTTCATGCCCAGGTTGCCGTTTCCCCGGGGCACCCAGTCAAAATACCCGCTGCCGGTGTTGCCCACGGTAAAGCGGTCCAGCACCTCTGCACTGGTGATATACAGCTTATTGTTGGAAAGATAGGCGATCTCCGCCCCATTTTGCCGGAAGGAGAGACGCTCCCTTCCCAGCACGGCGGTAAAGGGGCTGTCCCGCTGGCCCAGGGTGATGCCGTCGGCGGTAAACTGGATATACGTGTCCACCAGGTTCTGGTATTCCTCCAGCTTGCCGTCCACCTCCTGCACCAGCTGGGAAGCATCGGAAAACCGCATCTCGATTTTCTGGCTAGTCTGTTCCAGCTCGGTGCGGAAGCTCTCTTCCAGAGCCGCCGTCTCCGATTTGGCGGTAAACTCCTCCGTCACCTGGGATAAAATAGAGTCCTCCCGCTGCTGCAACGAGACGGTAAACTCGCTGCTCAATTCGTCCGCTGTGCGGATGATCTCCTCATACACCTTCCGAAATTCATTCCGGGCAGTTTCCCCGGTCTGCTGGGCCAGCTCCCCTGCCTTTTGGGCGGAGCGCTCCATGTGCTCCAGCTGCTCCCGGGTCTCCTCACTGAAATTCTCCCCGCCAAGGTTGGAGAGCACATATTGCAGTTCTTCAGTCAGCCGGAGCAAACACCCCCGAAGCTGCCGGGGGTCGCTTATCTGCTCCAGCCCTGGCAGGGTAAAGGAAAAACCGGTCATATCGCCCCTCCCTTCATTACAAACAGTATTGATAGCACAATAAAATACAAAAAGTTTACTTCATAGAAGAAACCGGCAATTCGGTGGAACCCTCCACCGTCTTCATAATGGAGTAGAGCACCGCGTCCCCCTGGCCCTCCAGCCGGATGCGCAAAAATATGCACCTGCGGGGCACAATGGGCAGGGTGAACACCCGCTTGTTTCCGGCGGTGATCTCCGCCGCAGGTTCCCATTCCCCGCCGTCATACTGGAGCTTTACCGCCACCCGGCTGCCCTCTTCCAGCTGGAAGCAGAATTGCAGCCCCGAAAGGTATTCATACAATCCCGCGCCCATGTCGCCGGTCTCACAGTACCATTCCACCGGGCCTTCCCGCTCCCCCAGGGCGTTTTCGTCCCCTTCATACAGGGCGGTAGAGCCGTTTACCGTATACAGGGCGTTGTCAGCCGCCACAAAATACAATTCGCCTCCCACCCGGGCAAACCACCGCACCTGGGTATCGTCCTCCCGGTGCCACAGGCCGCAGCCCTCGTGATAGACGAACAGCTCCCAGCCTCCCTCCTCCTTTTCCATGGAGAGATAGTAGCAGTCCCCCACATTGCCGCCCCGAGCGCTGCGGTATACCGTATTTCCCAGAGGGCCGGAAACCGAAACCGGCAAGCTGCCGTCATAGGCGCACACCCCGTTGCGGCTGTGGTAGTACAGCGTCTCGTTGACGATGACCAGAGAGCGCTCGCTCCCTTTTTTCACGCCCCGCACCGGGCTGTTGGAGATCTGGAAGTTGGCGGGGCGGCTGCCCCACACCTTGTGGACCATGTCCTCCTTAAAGAAGAGCACGGCGCCCAAGTGGGTACACGCGCCGGTAAAATCCCCGTCGGAGCCGATGGTAGCAGCATAGCTGTCGGTGGAGATGCCCTCAAAACAGTTCCAGTTGGTGGGGTCCCCCAGCTTACAGGCATAGATCTCATGGTTTTTGGAGGAACAGCCCCAGATGCGGTTTTCGCTTTCTGTGAGGAAATCCATGTCGGGGATCTCCCGGCTCACGGTTACCGGTTCCGTCTGGTCAAAGGCTGCGTCCAAAATCCCAGGCACCACCAGCCAGTCGTCCCCCCGGCTCTGGATCACACAGGAGCCGTTGAGGGATTCCGCCCCGCCGGTACATCCGGAAATGGTCACGCCGTCATACTGGCGGAACAGCTTGCCCATATTGGCAAAGGTGATCTTCACATAGGTGGTGGCAATCTCCACCCACATCTGGCTGGAAGAGGAATACTCCTTGAGGGTGTGAGGGGTCTGGCTGGTATCCAGCCACAAAGCGCCGTTTTCCGGGGATTCCGGGGCCTGGGCGCTGGCGGAGTAGCCGGCATATACCTCCCCATCCCCTTTGGAAAGGGAAAAACTCACCGAGCCTTCGCTGGTAAAAGAGGCCCCCAGGTCTCCAAACTCCTCGGTCTGGATGTTGTAGTATTTCTTGTCGGGCCAAATGAGCACATAAGCGCCCATGCCCACAAACTGTTTTTCCGTGTCGGAAACGGTTCCCACCCGGAAGCCGTTATAATAAAAATCCGTGCCATCTGCCCAGCACAGCTTATCCCGGCCAAAAATCCCGTTGGGACGGGAAAACTGCCGTACCTTTCCCCGAGGGCCTCGAGGCCGGAGCAAAGGAAAATCCCGGGCAGAGAGGTTCTGCATTTCATAAAACTGGCCGTCGGAGCAGGTATTGGTGTGGCAGTAGCCGCCAAAGCTGCGCAGCACCGACCGTTCCCGGGAAACAGGGGAAAGAGATGGTAAGATCATACGCTCCCTCCTTTACAATAGGCCCCGCCGCAGCGGGGCCTAAACCATCATAAATTTTGCCGCCGGATTCAGGGATGCGTCCTGTACCCCTTAGCCCAAAGAGATCAAATTCTCCTGCAAGGGCATATGCTCCCGGCGATACCACCCGGCAAAGGCGGCAAATACCGAGTTATACAGCTGGGCGCTATTCTGATAGCGGGTAAACTCCCCGTTGTGCAGGTCGATCTGGGCCGAAAGATAGGCTTCGTACACCCCTTCATAGGGGGCCGGGGCCAGTAGTACCGTGTCCCCGGGAGTGTCGCCGTCATACCCGGCAAACTCCCCCGGCTCCACATAGTCCAAAATCTCCCGCTGGATCTGGCCGTCCACGTCGGAGAGCCAGCGGAGCTTTTCTTCCCGGCTGTATTGGTTGGGTTTTCCCTGGTCGCACAGGGAAATGGCTTCATCCAACGTCATGAGAACCCCTCCCGTTACAGCGCGGCGGTCTTTTTCTCATACCGGGCCTGGGTCTGGGCCATGAGCTGCTGGGTCTTTTCATCCTGGGCGGCGGAGTGTTCCAGCACCTCGGCAATATAGTCGGGCACTTCCACCTCCACCCCTCGCTGGATGAGATAGCTTTCGCCGTTTACCGCCACGAACACATCGTCCCGGTACTCGCCGTAATCCTTAAACAGCTTGATTTTTACCATCTTTTTCTTTTCAGCCATGGGAGCAGCCTCCTTTCACTCAGTTGGCCTCCGCCGTTGTGGAGTAGGCGGAGCAGGATTCAATACGCACCATATATTCCTCCACCAGACGCTTGGCAGCGCGGGTGGCCTTCCAGCCGCAGGAGGAACGCTGGTTCAGGGGGTCTTCGCCATAGCCCAGCTGCTTGACGATGTGCTGCAAACCGCCGCCGGTGACCTCGGTGACGCCGTAGGCGCTGGCGCCCAGCACCAAAGTGGAGAACACCGCCAGGTCAGACGGGCAGCCGTCGCCCTTCCAGATCTTGGCCTCGGTGGACTTGACAAAGCGCACGTTGCCGATCTTGCCGATCTCCCCGGCATAGATGTTTTCGGGGGTGGCGTACTTGTGGGCGTCCACCCACTCGGGGCAGCGCATCAGGTCATAGGCCACAAAGGGATGGATAATGGCCACATAGCTGTCGTCAATGGGAGCAGCGTTCATGGCCTCCAGGGTAGCCGCCGCCTTGAACACCAGGTCCACGGTCAGGCGGGCGGTAGCGTCCAGCTCTGTGCGGGAATTGACCGGGGTCTCTGCGCCCTCTGCGGAAACCTTGGGGGCGTAGATCACGTTGGTGCCGCCGTTTAGCACCTCACGGGTCAGGGTATCCAGAGTGCGTCCAGCCTGGGCGCCCAGCAGCTTGGTACACTGTACCACGTTGTTGTCGATGGCGGTGAGCTGGAGCATATCGGACAGCTGGATAAAGTCGCCGTACTGCTTGACCTCGGCGGTCACGGCGGTCACATTCAGGCTGTTGCCGTCGGGGGTCACGCCTTCGGTGAGGGGTTCCAGCGCCTTGGCCAGAGGGCTGTACTTGCGGAACTCGATGACCTTACCGCCGTTTGCGGGAATGGGGTACTTGTCGCCGAACTGGTCATGGACCAGACGGGGCTCGGCCAGATCGATGAGGCGTTCCTCATAGTAGGTCTTCATCTCATCGGAAAGGTCAGCGGTGGTCTGAAGGGCAAAAAGCTGCAAATTCAGAAAATCGTGGTTCATGAGATCACTCCTTAAAAAAAGTTAGTGGTAGTATGGGTGCTTTAAAAGGAGATGCGTTCCCCGCGAAGGGCACGGCGTTCCATCTCCTCCCGATCCTGCCGGGTCATACGCCGTACATCGGGACGGATCACCGCGCTGCTTTTGCCGGAAGCACCGTTTTCCATAGGACGGCCCTGGCGGCTCTGCAAGTTCTCCACCAGCCGCTGCGCTACGTTCTGTGCGGTATACCGCACGGCATTTTCCAGAATCTCCCGGTGGTGCAGGGCTTCAAAGGCGGACTTCATGTCCATGCCTACCTCCAGCAGCCGGACAAAACGGGGGTCACGGCATTCGTTTTCCAGCTTGAAGCCCGGGTATAGCTGCTCCGTCTCCCGGCTCTCTTCCAGCCAGCTTTGGGCGTCCCGGCCCAAGCGCCGCTCCATCTCTTCCTCACTGCGCTGCTGCATCTGGGCCAGATACTCCGCCCGCATCTGGGCTTCCAGGCTGTCCTCGTCCCCTTCGGATGTGACCTGCCGGATGTCCATGGTTTCCTCTGCCATCTGGTTTCCTCCTTTCAAAGAATTGGACGGCAAGGCCGTCTGAAATTACTGTACGACATTTCGAATATTTGCTCTCCCTGTTTTTGGAGAATCCTCTCGGCAAAAGCGGACCCAGCCCCAGCAGTACGGGATTTTTTATTTTTTGCCTTATCTCACAAATGGCGTTTTGCGGCACTCCAGGGATACCCTGCGTTTTGTGACATTGGGTTAAAAGGCAACCCTCCTCTCCAAACCACTACCGCCAAATGTAAAGGAGCTTTTTCCCAGAGTTTGCAGGAATTTTGTGACAATCCTAAGGGATTGTGGTATAATGGCCTCACAGCTTGTCCGAGGAGGAAGTATATGGAAGCGTTACAAAAACAAATGGACCGCCGGCTGCTGGGCTGGCGCGCCAATTATTTTCTCAAGGTCTTTTTCTATGGGCTGGCAATGTCTTTCCTGGTGTTTTTGCCCTTTGTCATCGTGGATAACGGCTATTTCCTGTATTACGGGGACTTTAACGTCCAGCAGGTTCCCTTTTACCAGATGTGCCACGACGCCATCCGCTCCGGGAATATCGGCTGGAGCTGGACTACCGACCTGGGCGCCAATTTTATCGGCTCCTACTCCTTCTATCTGTTGGGAAGCCCCTTCTTCTGGCTCACCATCCCCTTCCCCAGCGAGGCTGTGCCCTATCTCATGGCTCCCTTGCTGGTGCTGAAATTTGCCTGCGCCTCCCTCACCGGCTTTGTGTACCTGCGCCGGTATGTCCGCCGGGAAGCCTGGGCCGTGGTGGGCGGCATTCTGTATGCCTTTTCCGGCTTCTCTGTGTATAACGTGTTCTTCAACCACTTCCACGAAGCTATCGTCATGTTCCCCCTGCTGCTGGCAGCCATGGACGAATATATGGAGACCCGCCGCCGGGGCGTGTTTGCCCTGGCAGTGTTCGGCTGCTGCTTTGTCAACTACTATTTCTTTGTAGGACAGGTGGCCTTCTGCCTCATCTACTGGTTTGTGCGGATGTTTGCCGGAAGCTGGAATATCAGCCTGCGGGACTTCCTGCTGCTGGCCCTGGAAGCCGTATTGGGCGTGGGCATGGCCTGCGTGCTGCTGGTTCCTTCGGTGTTTGCGGTGCTGCAAAACCCCCGGGTGGATAACCCCCCCGAGGGCTGGAACGCCCTGCTGTATGACCGGAACCAGCGGTATCTCCACATTATCGAGTGCTTCTTCTTCCCGCCGGATATCCCCGCCCGGCCCAACTTTACCCCGGATTCCGGGTCCAAATGGGCTTCTTTGGGGGCATGGCTTCCCCTGTTCGGCATGACCGGCGTTATTGCGTGGCTGCAAATGCACCGCCGCCATTGGGTGCGCCGGATGCTGGGCGTCTGCTTCCTCATGGCCATGGTGCCCATCCTCAACTCCGCGTTCCAGCTTTTTAACTCCTCCTATTACGCCCGCTGGTTCTATATGATTACCCTGATGATGTCCCTGGCTACTGTGCTCTCTTTGGAGTCTGACCGGGTAGACTGGAAGCGGGCCATTAAGTGGAACCTTGGCATTGTGCTGGCTATCGCCCTTTCCGTGGGACTGATGCCCCATACCGAAACCGAGGACGGCGTCTCCGTTACCCGCTTCGGCCTGGAGGATTATCCCAGCCGGTTGTGGTCCTACTTCGCCATCTCTATGCTCTGCCTGGGGCTGCTGGCGGTGATCTTCCGGTTCCGCAAGCGGAACCCCCGCTTGTTCCGGCAAAGTATCGCCGTGTGTGTGGCAGGCGTAAGCGTATTGTATTCCATTTTTGTGCTGGCCCTGGGCAAGACCCAGACAGAAAACGCCCACGACCATCTGATTCCCTATTCCCTCAACGGCGGAGAGGATGTGGACGTTCCCGGCGGGCTGGAAAACTGCCGCTCTGATTTTTACGACTCTATGGACAACGCGGGGATGTTCTGGCAGATCCCCAACATCCAGGCGTTCCACAGTATCGTCCCCGGCTCCATTATGGAGTTTTACCCCAGCATCGGCGTGACCCGAGACGTGGGCTCCCGGCCGGAGGTGAGCCATTACGGCCTGCGGGGGCTGGTCTCCTGCAAGTGGCTCTTTGACGACGACCACGATAGTAAATATTTCGGAGGCGTTCTTCGAAACGATCCCCAAATGCCCGGATGGACCTTCTATGAAAACCAGAACGGGTTTGATATCTGGGAAAATGAATACTACATCCCCATGGGATTCTCCTATGACTACTGCGTCAGCCGGGACACCTACGAGGCCACCAGTGAGAGCAACCGGGAACTGCTGATGCTCAAGGCGCTGGTATTGGAAAACGAGGATGTGGAGAAGTACTCCGATATCCTGCCGGAGCTAACCGATACCTCCACCCTCTCCTTTAGCGAGGAAGCCTATCTGGACGACTGCATCGACCGGCGGGAAACCTCCTGCACCTCTTTCTCTTATGATAACGACGGATTCTCCGCTGTTTCAGAAGGGGACAAGGAACGTCTGGTATTCTTCAGCGTGCCCTATGAGGACGGATGGAGCGCCACCGTCAACGGTGAAGAAGCAGAGATTATCAAAGTCAATGTGGGCTTTATGGCGGTAAAGGTGCCTGCGGGAGAAGCCGACATCCGCTTTACCTACCGCACTCCGGGGCTGCTCTTGGGGCTCCTGGCCTCCGGCTGCGCTGTAACCGTTCTGGTGGTGTATCTGCTAGTTTGCCGTCATTTGCGCAAAAAAAAGAAGAAAACGCCCCCTCCCACCCCTATTCTCCGGGCAGTTTCCTCCCGGAAGCTGCGGGAACAGATGCATCTGACCCTGCCCCAGCCTTTGCGGAAAAAAGCGCCCCTTCCCCAAGAAGAACCCGACCTGCCGGATCTTCCCTAAAAGAAATCCATTGATTCTATAAGAAAATTCCGAGGGGGTCCCTTGGATATGGAAAAAGAGAGGTTTTACGCCTCTCTTTTTCTTGATAAATACGCAAATTTTTGGAATATATTTCCCATCAGGAATTATCTGTAAATTTCCATAGGCTATAATAACGGTTATGCTTGTCGTTTTGTTTTGCGTTTGTTTAAGGAGATGAGTCTTTTGAACGAAACCCCCGAAAAGGCCCCCATGGAAGAGATCTCTTCTCAATCCTCTCGGCCGCGCTCTAAAAAGAAACTGATTTTCAGCATTATTACCTGCTTTTTCAGCGTGATTTTTATTCTGGCAGGCTCGGCAGTGCTATTTGTCAATGCCCGACTGTCCACCTATCGGTATGTGCCTGACGAAGAGGAAAGCACCACATCCACCGTCTCCAAAAAGCCTATCGAAAGTGTGGAGCAGCAGGAAAACCAGCCTGTGGGCGATGCAGAAAAGATCGACGGGCTGTACCACGACGATATGGTGACGAATATCCTGCTTTTGGGTGTGGATGACTACCAGCCCAATGACCCGGGCCGCAGCGATTCCATGCTCATGGTTTCTCTGGACCGGCGCCACAAGAAGCTGAAGCTCACCTCCTTTATGCGGGATACCTTTGTTTCGATCCCCGGCTATAACTACTATAAACTGAATACCGCCTATTTCCTGGGTGGCGCGCCCCTCCAAGTCAAGACCATCGAGAAGAATTTCCAGGTGGATATCGACCGGTATATTATTATCGACTTTGAGGCCTTCCCCAATATTATCGACGCATTGGGCGGTATCACCGTGGAGCTTTCCTCTGCGGAAGCAGCGGAGATGAACGAAAAGGCAGGCGTTACCGGCGCAGTAGAGGGCATCAACCAGCTGAACGGCAAACAAGCCCGGTATTACTCCCGTATCCGCAACTGCAAGTTTACCGACCCCAACACCGGGGATGTATATTATGACGACTACGGGCGCATCCGCCGCCAGCAGCTGGTCATCGATATTCTCATTGAAAACTTTAAAAACGCTTCTGCTACTCAGATCCTCACCCTGGCCAATGAGATCGTCCCCTACCTGGTGAGCAACATCAGTCCCGACGAAATGGTGACCCTGGCCAAGGACGCCCTTACGTATATGAGCTACTCCATGGAGAGCGCCCAGGTGCCCCACAATGAGCTTCATTATGGTGAGACCTTGTATCCTTCCTATATCGGCGCCCCTTACAGCGTATTGATCCCCGATACCCTGGAAGACAACGCCCTGTACCTCAACCGGTTTATTTATGAGGATTCCTTCCCGGAGCTGGCAGAGTTCAAGCTGCCCAGCGAAGAGGGAGCCGCCGCAGAATAAACGAAAAAACAATAAGATGCTAAAAATAAGGCGTCATCGTTTTCTCAAACGGTGACGCCTTTATTTATTTACTTCTTTTTCATCGGTCCTGCCAACAAGGTAATCCAGGGAAACCTGGAACACTTCCGCAATCCGGAGCAAAACCTCTACTTTGGGTTCCCTTGTCATCAGCTCATAGTTTTGGTAGGCTTTTTCCGTAATATCGCAGTAGATAGCCACCTCACGCTGGGTGAACCCCTTTTCTGCCCTGCATTGTTTTAAGCGCTCCGCCAAAACCTTTCTCACACTCTATCACCTACAATCGTTCTTGACACATCCAGTATAGGGAGATAAAATAAAAGATATACCAACAATCGTTAGTCTCCTTTCCTTTTTACATTTGTCCGTTTTGTAAATAAAATACGGGAAAGCCGCCGTAAAAAATTGTTAAAATCACATATTGCCGAATTTTGTCCTACCTCGTATACTGAATACAGGAAACCCGGCAAGAACGCCCAGGCTGGACGGATTCTTGACCGGGATGTTCGTTTTTCCAGAGAAGGAAGGCGGACCGGATTGAAACAGCGCCCAATGGGGCGCCGGAAAGGAAGGATATTTTTTATGGCAGACAAAGTCAAAACCGTGATTCATCCCAAGGGCGATTTCTTCGACCTGAAGAGGAATCACACCAATGTGCGCACCGAGATCGTGGCCGGCCTGACTACCTTCTTCACCATGGCGTACATCATCTTCATCAACCCCTCGATCCTGGGCGACGCCGGCATGGACACCGGCGCAGTCATGCTGGCCACCTGTATCTCTGCCGCCATCGGCACCGTACTGATCGGCCTGCTCTCCAACTACCCCCTGGCACAGGCAGCCGGCATGGGCCTCAACGCCTTCTTTGCCTACACCATCTGCGGACAGTTCGGCTATAGCTGGCAGGCTGGTCTGGCAGCCGTGTTTATTTCCGGCGTGCTGTTTATCATCCTCACCGCCACCAACGCCCGTGAGGCTATCGTAAACGCTATCCCCCTGCCCCTGAAAAAGGCCATCAGCGGCGGTATCGGCCTGTTTATCGCCATCGTTGCCCTGAAGAACACCAACCTGGTGGTAGGCAGCGAGAGCACCCTGGTCACCCTGGGCAACTTCAGCGACCCCCGGGTCCTGCTGGCTGTTATCGGCCTCATCATCACCATCGCTCTGGTGGTATGGAACGTAAAGGGCGGCCTGTTCATCAGCATTATCATCACCTCTATCATCGCTGCTATCATGCAGTACGGTATGGGCTTTGCTATGGGCCTGCCGGAGACTGTTTCCCTGGGCGAGTTCCCGTCCCTGGCTCCCACCTTCGGCAAATTTACCGAGGGCTTTGGCGAGCTGCTGAACCTGGATCAGGGTGCAGGCGTTGCCATCTTCTCCCTGATCTCTGTGCTCATCTCCCTGACCATGGTGGATATGTTCGACACCGTGGGCACCCTGTACGGCACTGCCGGCAAGGCTGGCTTCCTCACCAAGGAAGGCAAGCTGCCCAACGCTGGCCGCGCTATGCTGGCTGACGCCATCGCCACCTCCACCGGTTCTGTTCTGGGTACCTCCACGGTTACCACCTTTGTAGAATCCAGCGCAGGCATTTCCGCCGGCGGCCGCACCGGCCTCACCAGCGTGACCACTGCTGTGTGCTTTATCTTGGCCATCTTCCTTTCCCCGTTCCTGGGCTTCATTCCCACAGAGGCTACCTCCCCTGTGCTGGTTCTGGTTGGTGTGATGATGATGGGCGGCGTGAAGGATGTAGACTGGAATGACATGGAAATCGCAATTCCTTCCTTCCTCACTATTGCTATGATGCCCTTTGCTTACAGCATTTCCGAAGGCATCAGCTTCGGCTGCATCAGCTACACCCTCATCAAGATTTTCCGCGGTAAGTTCAAGGAAGTCCATCCCGTTATGTATGTACTTTCCGTTCTGTTCATCATCCGCTACATTCTGCTGGTTGTAAAGCTGTAACACCCCACATAAAAAGCAGCCCCCAGGCGGACCTTGAACAGGTCCAGTAAAAACGGATAGTGACAAAATACCCCCTGATGTAGGAAAATAGACTACATCAGGGGGTATTGCTATGAGTAAACGAAATTATAGGCATATGCAGGCGTTGCTTCCAGAGATTGAAGCAATGATTGCAAAGGGAAAAA
>CALWVH010000084.1 GCA_944384915.1 uncultured Clostridia bacterium
TTCAGCCCTGAGTTCCACAAAATAAAGCTAACAGTGGGTCCATCCGCCCCGCCAATAATCCCTATGGACGGCGTGTTTTGGGGAATTTGAGAAAATGTATACACCACGATACCTATGCAGGCTGCCAGAATACAGACGATTGCAGCGGCGCCGCCAATCAGCCATTTTTTCATAAAAGCTCCTCCTGCATTTCCGGGCACACAAACGCACTATAGAATGCTCAAAACAGCAAACAGGGAGCCTTCCGCAAAGGAAAAGGCTCCCCGAAAACACGTTCCTTATTCGGGACGATATTCCTCCATCATATAGGCTTCCAGAATATCCCCTTCCTTGATGTCGGAGAAACGCTCCAGGCAGATACCGCAGTCATAACCGTCGGCCACTTCCTTCACGTCGTCCTTAAAGCGGCGCAAGGATGCTACCTTGTCGTCGGCAACAATAATACCGTCGCGAACCACGCGCACCTGAGCGTTACGGGTAATCTTACCATTGGTAACATGAGCACCAATAACCACACCCACATTGGAGATCTTATAGGTCTCGCGGCACTCGGCCTTGCCCAAAGCAACCTCGCGGAACTTGGGAGCCAGCATACCCTTCATAGCGGACTCGATCTCCTCGATGCAGTCATAAATGATGCGGTACAGGCGCATATCCACGCCGTCACGCTTGGCGTTTTCTTCTGCAACCGGGTCGGGACGCACATTGAATCCCACGATAATAGCGTTAGAAGCGGCTGCCAACATGACGTCGTTTTCGTTAACAGCGCCCACAGCACCATGAATTACGTGCACGCGGACTTCCTCGTTGGTCAGCTTCTCCAGAGACTGGCGCACAGCCTCTACAGAGCCCTGCACGTCGGCCTTGACGATGACCTTGAGCTCCTTCATCTCGCCCTGCTGCATCTGGTCAAACAGGTTATCCAGAGTAACCTTGGTCTGAGAATTAAAGACTTCTTCCTTCTGTTCGGTAATACGCTGTTCTACCAGCTCACGTGCCAAACGCTCGTCAGAAACGGCGTTGAGAATATCGCCGCCGGTGGGAACATCGTTCAGGCCGGTAATCTCCACAGGAACAGAGGGGCCTGCTTCGGTAACTTTACGTCCCTTATCGTCGGTCATAGCGCGGACACGGCCCACGGTAGTACCGGCAACGATCACATCACCGGTATGCAGGGTACCGTTCTGCACCAGCACGGTAGCAATGGGGCCGCGGCCCTTATCCAGACGAGCCTCCACCACGGTGCCCTTGGCAGCACGATCGGGGTTGGCTTTCAGTTCCTTCATATCGGCAACCAGCAGAATCATTTCCAGCAAGTCGTCAATGCCCTCTTTATTTTTAGCGGAAACCGGGATACAGGGCGTATCTCCGCCCCACTCTTCCGGCACCAACTCATACTCGGTCAGCTGCTGCTTTACGTGGTCGGGGTTAGCAGCGGGTTTATCCATCTTGTTGATGGCAACAATAATGGAAACGCCTGCGGCTTTCGCGTGGTTGATGGCCTCCACGGTCTGGGGCATGATGCCGTCGTCGGCAGCAACCACCAGCACAGCAATATCTGTTACCTGGGCGCCGCGAGCACGCATGGTGGTAAAGGCGGCGTGGCCGGGAGTATCCAGAAAGGTGATGTCGCGGCCATCGATCTTCACACGGTAAGCACCAATGTGCTGGGTAATACCGCCGGCTTCGCTGGCGGTTACATTGGCGTGACGGATAGCGTCCAGCAGGCTGGTTTTACCATGGTCAACGTGACCCATAACCACCACAACAGGGGCACGGGACACCAGATTGGTATCATCGTCTTCACTGTCGTCGATGATCCGCTCTTCGATGGTAACCACCACTTCTTTTTCCACCTTTGCGTGGAATTCCATGGCCACCAAGCTGGCGGTATCAAAGTCGATGACGTCGTTGACAGTTGCCATAGTACCCATCATCATCAGCTTTTTCACCACTTCCGCAGCGGTAGCCTTTAGGCGCATAGCAAGCTCACCCACGGTGATCTCATCGGGGATCTGCACGGTAATGGGCTTGGTCTTACGCTCAAGAGCAATGCGGCGCAGGCGCTCGGCCTCGGTCTCCTTGCGGGAGGTGCGGGGCTTGCCACGACGCTGGCTCTTTTGGTTGATCTTCTGCTTCTGCACGGTATTATCAGTGCGTACCTTCTCAGAGGCCAGACGGTCATATTTCTCGTTATAACGCTCGATATCTACATTAGAGGCACGGGTATCCACCAGACGGCCTGTAGGTTTCTGCACGGTATTGGAGATATCCTGCTGTACCGGAGCCTGTTGCTTGGGAGCAGCGGGCTTTTCCTGAGGCTTTGCCTGCTGGGCAGGCTTTTGGGCTTTGGGCTGAGAATTATTGTTAGCCACTTTGCCCTCTTTTTTAGTATTTTGGCTGTTGGCAGCTTTGGCGGGCTGCTTTTTGCTGTTGCCGTTGGAGGACGCCTGTGCGGGCTGCTTTTTAGCCTCTTCTGGCTTTTTAGCAGCAGGCTGCTCTGCTGGTGCAGGCTCCTCTTCCTTATTGTCGGCAAAATATTCGTCCAGACTTTCCAGCTTATGAGACTGGGTAAAGCTCTCCAGCACCAGATCCAGCTCTTCTTCTGTCAGGGCGGTCATATGCTTTTTCGTTTCGTTGCAGTACTTCTGCAGCAGGTCAATTACAAATTTATTGGGCACGTTCAGGTCTTTGGCTACCTCGTGCACCCGATATTTCATCATCATATGGTTTCCCTACCTTTCTCTGCGTCGCCGGCAGCCGTCTCTTCTGCGAGGGCCTTTAATTTTTTAGCAAAGCCCTCATCTAAAACCGCTACGATACCGGCTCTCTTTCCGATTGCCTGGCTGACGCTCTCTATGGTCTCATGGACGGAAAGGACCGGAACACCAGCCCGTTCTGCGGAAAACCGTACTCCCGCAGTGGTTTTGGCAGAAATATCCGCCGCCACCAGAACCAGATGTGCCTTCCCCTTCCGAAGGGATTCCTCCACTGCATCCCGGCCCCAGGAAATCTTCCCGGCCCGGCGCGCAATGCCCAGGAGTGAGAGCAGCCGATTCATGTTCACGGTTGAATCTCCTCCTCCATTCGATCATAGACCTCATCGGGGATCTTACAGGAAAACGCCTTTTCAAACCGGCGGGCCTTTCGGGCCGCCTTCAGGCATTCCACGCTTTTGCAGACATATGCGCCTCTTCCCGGCTTGCGTCCGCTGAGATCCAGAGAAATCTCTCCGGCCTGTATTACATTGCCGTTTTCATCCTTCACATCCGGTCCTTTTACCACCCGGACCAGCTCCCGTTTGGGTTTCATCTCTCCGCATCCGGTACACATTCGCATGGGAACGCGCTTCTGCCGCATAAGCATCCTCCTTTTCCAAATCAGGCTTTTTTATATAAAGATGAAAGGATCAAGCCTCGTCTTCGCCATAAAAACCGCTTTCCGGCTTAATATCGATTTTCCAGCCGGTCAGGCGGGCAGCGAGGCGGGCATTTTGTCCCTTGTTACCAATAGCCAGAGAAAGCTGGCTGTCCGGCACTGTCACACGGCAGGAATGGGAGCCGTCTTCAGCGGGCTCCACAGACAATACCTCTGCCGGGGAAAGAGCGGAAGCAATAAACTTGGTGGGATCGTCGCTGTATTCCACGATGTCGATCTTCTCTCCACCCAACTCATTGACGATGCTGCTGACACGAGCGCCTCTGGTACCAATGCAGGCGCCTACTGCGTCTACATCGGGGTTATGGCTGATAACCGCCAGCTTGGTGCGGGAACCGGCCTCTCGGGATACCGCTTTGATCTCCACAGTGCCGTCATAGATTTCAGGCACTTCTGTTTCAAACAAGCGCTTTACCAGATCGGGATGAGTACGGGAGATAATGGCGCGGGGGCCTCTCTCTGTTTCCTTTACATCCACCACATAGACTTTGATGTAATCCCCTTCTTTGAGGTTTTCATCGCCCACCTGCTCATTGTGGGGAAGCACGGCTTCCGCCTTACCAATACGAAGGGTAGCAGCTCCTGTACGGGGATCGATACGCTCTACCAAAGCGCTCACCAGTTCCTGGTGCTTGCTCTGGAATTCCTGCATCATCTGTCCCCGCTCGCCGTCCCGGATACCCTGACGGATAATGTTCCGGGCTGTCTGAGCGGCAATACGGCCAAACTGTTTGGTATCCAGACGCATTCCCACTGCTCCGCCGATCTCGATAGTGGGGGAAATTTTGCGGGCTCTTTCCAGAGAAACCTCCGTACCCGGGTCCATAACTTCTTCCACCACGGTTTTCTTGAGGAATACCTCAAACTTACCGGTAGCATCATCCATATTGATAATTACATCTTCATTGCCATAGCTGTTTTTGCAGGCGGTAATGATGGCCTTGCGGATCTTATCCAGCATAAAGTCCACCGGGATGCCTCTCTCTTTTTCCAGCAGATGCAGCGCTTCAAATACTTCATTGGCCATAATCACTCATCCTCCAAAAAATCATCCTCCATCACCCGTACGGAAACAAGGTCCTTCTGGGCAATGGTCATTGTGTCGTTTTCTTCTTCTCCTGTTTGCAGCGTAATGCTGCCGTCCTCCTGGCGGGAAAGCAAAATACCTCCCACCTCGCGGCTACCGTCCTCTAATGGACGGATCAACTTTGCAATCACAAAGCAATCCAAGAACATTTCAAAGTGCTCCGGACGGGTAAGTTCCCGATTGATACCCGGAGAGCTTACTTCCAGACAGTAACTCTGATCAATGGGGTCCAATTCATCCAGCGGTCCATTTACCGCTCGGCTCATTGCCTCACAATCTTCGATTCCTACACCTTCCGGCTTATCGATATAAATACGGAGATACCAAAGGGCCCCTTCTTTTACAAACCGGACATCCCAAATCATCAGGCCAAGGCTCTCTGCAATGGGCTGGGCCAGCTTCCATACAGCGGCAGCAGTATTACCGGGCCGCCCGCCTTTTGACTTTTTGCTTCCTGCCAAATTCATTCACCTCATAATACAAACAAAAGAGCGGGTCGCCCCACTCTTTCATTCTCATCCTATGCTTTTAACATTTTATCACAAAGCTGCATCCTTTGCAAGAGTGCAAACCGCCGAAAACCCGGTTTTTTTCAGGAAAAAACCGGGCTTTCTTACGGTTACAGATCCTCCATTTGCCCTCCTAAAAAAGCTGCTGTGGCCTGCACCAGCTTGCTGCGAGTCTCTCCAGGAGCAGACTGCTCTCCTTCTCTTGCAAGAAGAATGACAGCTCCCATTACATCTCCTCCTGCCATAATAGGATACATTACCGTAGCTGTCCGATTTACCCCTTCCATGGGGATAAGTGCCGGCTCTCCCGTTTCGCTGAAATAACTCTTTCTGGCATGGATATACTGCTCCAAATGAGCGGATACTCTTCTCTCCATTACTTCCCGCTTAGAAATTCCAGCCGCAGCTACTATGTGATCTCCATCGCAGATCACAGCTGGATTCCCCGTAATCTTCGCTAAAACCTCTGCGCATTTTCCTGCACTGGCAGATAGTTCTCCTACGGGAGAATATTTGCGAAAAATCACACCACCTTGCGCATCCGTATAAATCTCCAGCGGATCTCCTTCTCGGATACGCAGAGTCCTTCTAATTTCCTTGGGGATTACCACTCGTCCCAAATCATCAATACGGCGAACGATTCCTGTTGCTTTCATATATCGGTATCCTCCATTGTAATTTACAGATTTTGTAATTGTAGTATCTGTAAAGAAATGAAGATTATACCAAAGGGTTTTAATTACTGATTTTGTGTCATCTTTTCCTATTATCATATGCAAATCCCCTAGGTATAACTCCTTTTTATTGGATTTTCTGTTCTGCTAAAATGTTATTACAAAATCGATAAATCATCTCCACGAAAAGACAAATACTTTTTACTTGTAACATGAGATAAAAAAGCACGTCCTTTCACTGTACTACAACAAAAATCATCACATTCATAACGTAAAACTATAATCAAAAATTTTTTCTACAAAACTATGTTGTTGTCAAATATATTTTCGTGTGTTATAATATTTTCGAGGTATTAAGACAGTAATACCCAATTTGTAAAAAGGAGATGTTTGATTTGAAAAAAGTACTGTCTATGGTAATGTGCGCCATTATGGTGGTCGCCATTACCCTTTCCATGGCTGGCTGCAATAACACCATCACGGTTCAGGACTACATTGAATCTGATGCGTTTAAGACAGAAATGGAAACCTTAAAGGAACAGTTCGAAGGACAGGGAATCTCTGTAGATGTCAGCGCCAAGGACAACGCACTGATTTACTCCTACACCCTGGAGCAGGAGCTTTCCGAGGAAGACTTGGAACTGTATCAGCAAACTCTGGAAGCTGCCTCTTCTACTCTGGACACTACTCTGAAACAAGTTTACGACGAAATGGTCAAAGCGGTAAGCGATGACAGCACCGTTAGTGTCACTATGGAGTACAAAGATGCGGCCGGTACAGAAATTGCTTCCTTTACTTATCCCGAATAATTTCCCCTCAAAGGGCATTGCTGCTTTTTTACAGCAATGCCCTTTCTTTTTTTTATGCATCATGCTATAATGGGTTCATATTTTCTCAGTAGGGAGGTTTTTTATTATGAAGCGTACAATTTTTTCCTGGGTTTGTCCACTCCTTATTTTGCTGGCCTTTACCCTTCCTGGATGTTCCGCTAAAAGCGCCGCTACAGCAGAACAATTTCAGGAAGCTGCCGAAGAGATCGGATACACAGTAGAAGAACAGGATGCAGGAAGTTTTGAAAGCTACCATTTGGCTTCTAAAGAGGATTCCACCATATCATTCTACGTTTGCAGCAGCGAACAGGATGCAAAATCTGCTTTGGTAAATCTCAAGTCCAACCTTCCTTCCGATGTGACTCCAGAACATATAGACTCTTCTTATTACAGCCGTTATACAGCCGAAACAGAGGACACCTACTATTCCATTATTCGTATGGGTAATACCGTAATGGCCAGCGCAGTAGAGCTCTCCGAAAAAGAAAATGTGGAATCTATAGCCAAGGCATTGGGATATTAACTATGATTCTATCAAAAGAGGCAGCTGCTCCCAAAAGGAGCTGCTGCCTCTTTTCTACTTTTATATACCTCCAAATCCCAGAAATCCCAATGCCAAAATTCCCAGGAACAGAAACGCTGCCGGCATTCCTTGAAACGCCGCAGGCATACTGATATGACGCAGCCGGGGAAGCTGTTCTGCCATAATCCAGGAAAGCAACCAAAAGGCAAGACCCGTACCTATTGCAAAGCCCAACATCTGCCAATTTCCCCATTGCTGCTGTTCTGCCAGAAACGGCATAGAAAATACTGTCGTATTGATAGCGGCTGGACCAATACACCAGCCCACCTTACGGTACATACTGGGAAAAAGGATCACCAACACCAGACAAACCACTAGATAACATAGCAAAACACTACCTGCTGCCAGTAGTAAAAGCCAAAGTTTCTGGTCCAGTTCCGTCACTTCTGCAATCCAACGAGAAAGAAATCCCGAACCTATGGAAAAAAGAGTAAGAAACAGGGAATACGCACTAATATTCCTTCCCCTTCCCGCTCCTTGAAGAATTTCATAAAATCCCATTCCCCGGGAAAAGAACACACTTTCTACCGTTATTGCTGCCAAAACCATTAGCAACATTTGTTCCAACGGAATCATCGCAATATTTCCCTCCTCTTCTTCCGCTTGCGGCGATTCGTTCCATACTGCCACAATGCCGCCAACAATGCCACTATTATCAGACCCACTGCAATGCGCGCATGACGAAAGGCACCTGCTGTCGCCTTTTCGACGCCTTCAAGAATATTCCAAATTCCAGACACAGCAAAAAGCACCACTGCAAAACCTACCGCACCTCCTAGCGCTTCTATAAGCACCATTGACAAAGGTCGTTTTTCGGGAGCAAATGCACGCATCAAAATTAGAGAATCCGCAGCTACCAATACGCCGCATAACCCCAATTCTTGCATAGACTGGGGATAAAGCTGCCGCATATGGGCATAGAGAGGAAGGTATAATGCCGCTGTAAGAAGGAAAGCAAAAGGAAGCCGAAGCCATACTGCGATTTTTCTGCCGGCCAACCAGCACAGTACACATACAGGCACAGTTAAAGCTACTACCAAAACAAAAAGAAACCAAGAGCTTGTCAGGCTGGTGCTTCCTGAAAGGACCATATACAGGCCAGCCCCTCCTATCAGCACTGGATTTTGAGAGAAAATCCCGCTGACAAAAGCACGCCCCCGCTTTTTAGCGCTTCGGACGGCTAGGGAGTATTTTTTTTGCATCAATCGTACCTCCCCTCTTAAAATATAGCACGACCCGGTCTAACAGTGGGCTTACCGCTCCCATTAACAGGATAGCAAAACATCCTCCTTGTTCATAGGCGCCGTAATTTCGCAGCACCATAAGTAAGATTCCTGCTAGCGCTCCATAGATACACTTTCCCACAGAGGTACGAGGTGTAGTACAGGGGTCAGCGGCCATAAAACAGGCACAAAAAAGCAGGGAACCCGATAACAGCTCATACTTTACCGAGATCTCAGTCCCAGTCAAAATACGGGGAAATAGCGCCGCATAACAGGCTGCAGCAACCACGAAAAATACCGGCGCTCTCCAGTCGGCACTTTTACGAATTACCAGATATAAAAACCCTGCCCCAATAGCAGCCGCTGCCGTAGCACCCATGGGGCCTTCAAAACGTCCCCATATCATTTCAAACGGCATAATTTCCGGCTGAATTCCCTGACGCATCCACCCCGCAGGAGAAGGTGAGGTAGTTAGTTCTCCTCCCATAAGGGGCAAAGTCTGACCACTGTTCATAGTATAATATGTAAAGACATGTTGAGGCCACAAAACCGATACAAATACCATTCCCGCCGCAGCTGGATTAAAAGGGGTTCGGCCAGTACCGCCAAAGGGCTCTTTGGCCACCAAAATAGCAAACAGATCGGCTGCCACCACCACCCAATAGGGGACGTTGGCGGGCATAAGAAGGGCAATAATAGCTCCTGTAATAAAAGGAGAACAGTCAGTAATCCAGATAGTCCTAGAGGTAACCAACTGCACTACAATATAGGAAAGCATACAGACCGCCATGGAGCCAATAATCAGCACTGCTGCCCTGGGCCCATGGTAAACCACCGGAAGCACAGAAACCGCCATAAGTACCAGCAGCATATCTCGCATGGATGCTTGAGAGGAATGTCCCGCCTGCAAAAATCTGGGGGCGCCTTCCAACAGCTTCATGTCAATCCACCTCGCTTCCGCAATTCCGCAGCCTGCTTCATACAGGCTGTCAAATCAATACCCGAGGGGCAAACCGCCCTACAAACGCCACACTGGCTGCATCCTTCCACTCGCCAAAGCATGCGTTCTGGCACCGGGTCCAATCCCAGAGCCTCCTGTACTACCCAAGGCTCTAATCCCTGGGGGCAAACGGATTGACATTTTCCACATCCAATACAAGGAAATGCCCTGTCATCCAGTCTGGCTTTTTGTGGAGTCCACACGGTAATCCCTCGGGTGGAGACCGTTATGGGAGTATCCGGGTCCAGAACTGCTTGTCCTGTTAGGGCTTCCCCCATTACCGCTTGACAAGGACGCGCACCTACGCCACAGTGGGTCAACAATTCCCCTACAGGCGTCCCCACCGGCACCCAATATCTGCCCGGATGAGGAAGCATCTCCCCGGACACGGTTACGACAGTATGAGTCTGAGGAATTCCCTCTTCTACTGCCTCCGTCATAGCAGCCAAAGCCTGGATTCCAATACGCACAGCGGTATCTCCGGTTTTTTGCAGATAAAGCACCCAAGCTGGATATCGTCCTGTGAGACGCAGCTGATATTTGGATGGCATAGTCTCCCGATTTTCTTCCATCCAACGGCTGTTCCAAACCATTTTTCGAGGAACCCCTGGTAAAGCGCTTGCCAAATACTCCATTCCCTGAAGCACTTTTTCCCGGTCACTTATAAACAAAGCTGCTCCGGCTCCGCACAAAGGGTCATCCTCCAAAAGATCTGCCGCCACATATGCAGGAGGTTCTTGGAACCATGTTTCTAGTTCTTTCCACAGATATTCTCCCGTAGATTCGTTGATGATTCCCGCCTGCCGGACTGCTTGCAAAATATCCTCTCGGTTATGGGCGCCACGCAGAGCATATTTTTTAGATTTCTTTTTTTCGCTTTTGGGATGGAGCTCCATAACCGCACAAAACACCTTTCCCAAAATAGGATGAAGGATCTCCCGATACTCCGTTACAACCCCGTTTTCCGGGGCAAATCCTCCCTCTTCTCCCAGCAGGGCGCCTTTTTTTACAGCAGTCCCTACGGGTACCAGCCCGATCTCCCGAGGCAACAGCGGCACCACCACCCGGGAGGGCGTCCATGACGTAATGGAGTGATCTGCCGGTACCGTTGAACCGGTAAGCCGTACTCCCTTGAAAAACAGGTGCTTCATATCATACCCCTTTTCTGGTATTATCTCCGAGGAGGTGTTCATCATCAAAATTCAGGTATTGGATCCCCGCCATTATCTGGCGATCCTTACAGTACGGGAAGCCCTTTCTCTAGGTCTCTCCCCTGATATGGGAAAGCCCTGGGTTACCCTAACCCTGCGTGATCGACTGGCTGCGGCTCATATTTTCTCTGAGATCAGCCGCCGCTATGGCGTCAATGTGAAAAAAAACAGGATCCTCCTGCGATTTTCCCGCATCCTCTCTGGAGAGACCCTGCTGCTTTTTTCTCTGCTCCCTCAAAAGCGCCGTATCCTGCGTCCAGCTCACCCAGGACGCTGGTGCGTTTTTGAATTTTCTCGGACAGAAGATCTTTTTCGCAGTGCAGAACTGCTTTCTCGACGGTTTTCCAACTGTTCCACCTGGCTCTATCGTTGGTTCCCTTTTGGCTGGCGCCTTGTTGTTTGCACCAGCTTAAAAAGCGCACCTTCCCTCTGGTGTGCATTGGGAGAATACGCCCGATTTTCCGCTGGAGGAACTCTTTCGGCTGCTTTTACCAAAGAACACGGCCTTTTCCTATGTGAACAGGCGGCCCAACGACTTTCCCGTCAGCCCTTTCACCAAGACTGAAACCGCTTGATGGCTTCTTCTGCGTTTTCTGCACGGAACACACCCGTCCCGGCTACACAAATATCCACGCCTGCCTGGGCGCACAGCTGGATAGTTCTATCGTTTACGCCGCCATCAACCTCTACCAAAAGTCCGGGGGCTCTCTTTTTAATAGCCCTGACCTTGTCCATCATAGGCTCCATAAAACTTTGTCCACCAAATCCCGGCTCCACAGTCATCACCATGGTGATATCCATAGCGTCCAGCCAGGGCCAAAGGGTCTCCACGGGCGTAGCGGGCTTGAGTACCAGTCCCGCTTTTGCTCCGCCTTTATGGATCGCTGCAAGAGTTTCTTCAATAGGGTCTTTACATTCCACATGGAATGTAATCAGATCCGCTCCGGCTTTTAAGAAAGCTGGAACATAGGCCAGGGGGTGCTCCAACATTAAGTGCACATCAAAAGGTAAAGTGGTTAGAGGACGCAATGCGGCAACCACTTCCGGCCCATAGCTGATATTGGGCACAAAATGGCCGTCCATAATGTCCAAATGAAGCAAATCCGCGCTGGAAACCCTCTCAATTTCCTCGCCTAACCTAGTAAAATCTGCCGCCAAAACAGAAGGTGCAATCTGCATATTGTTACCTCGTTTTCTTTTGTAGGGTCCGGGCCAAAACCCGGTTTTTCTCTCCTTTATTCTACCGTATTTCCCCCTATATTGCAAGGCTCCCGAATATTTCCCATTTGACCAAAAGGCCTCCTTTTCCATAACGGAAAAGGAGGCCTTATTTAAAAGCGGGGCAGCCGTCCCGGGCAGGCGAAAGCCGCCGCTTTTCTATTATACGCCATAGCCTTAAAAAGGTTCCCCGTTTAGAGAGCACCTGAAACAGCCTGTGTAACCGTAACTATTAGAGGAAGAGTAATAACCGAAGCCAGAGAAGAAACCGCTACCATTTTTGCCGCCAAAGTATCATCCCCGCCAAAACGGGTGGCAAATAATACGGTATTGGCAGCAGCCGGTGCAGCCGCCTGGATTACACTAGAAAGCAACAAGGCTGGCACAGGACCGCAAAGGAATGCTGCTCCCAGAAATACGGCAGGAATCAGCAACAGGCGCAATGCGGCAGCGGAAAATACGGCCCGATCTGAAAACATTTCCCGAAATGGAATTCTGGCAATATTGCAGCCAATAATCACCATAGCCAATGGAGTATTTAAGGCGGCAAAACTGTCTATGGGTACCTGTATCAGCTCAGGCAAATCCCATCCCAGGAAAAACAAAGGCAGTCCTACTACCAATGCCAACACACCAGGATTTAACACGACTTTTTTCCAACCCGAATGCTGGCCTCCGCTCATCAAGCTGTAACCATGGGTCCACACAAACACATTAAACACTGCGATAAATACGGAGGCATACACTACGCCTTCCTCGCCCACCACTGCCTGCACCAACGGCATTCCCATAAAACCAGTATTCGAGTAAATAAGGGAAAAACGCAGCACTCTCCTTCTGGACAATGGTTCTCGACGAAAAAATAAGAGGCTTAACCCAATAGCCAGTATATGAGCTAATACAGCCAACCCCAGAGAAAGCACCAGTTCTCCTGGGGTAATACCTCCACCTTGGCCTGCTAAAGAGGAAACAATAAGACACGGAGCCACTATATACAACAACAGAGTCGTTAACTGGGTAACGCCTCTCCGGGTAAGCATTCCCACGCGGAAGCATACAGCTCCCACTCCGATCATTAAAAACAGCTCTGCAACTTTAACAACTACTGTGAGGATGGCTGTTACCATTGATCCTGCTCCCCTTTATCCTCTGATGATGTAGGGGCTTCCTCCGTTGTTCCTTTTTCCTGTTTTTTCTTATGTTCAAAAGCAGCCCGATCTTTTTGATAGGTTTTCCAAAACACCGCACAGAGTAGGATTAGGGCCGCTGCAGTAATTACACGCAGTACAATTCCCCACGTTCCGTCAAACAGATTCTGCTCTGTAAATGCGTTAGCTAGCCACCATCCGCCCAAAATCAAAAAGAATGCGCCTGCCAGATAGAAGATCTTGTTTTCCTTTCCCATACGGAAAATCAGGATCACCCCCACTAACAACCACATTCCTGCATATACATATTCCATAATTGCTTCTCTTCCTTTCGTTTATCCTGTTTAATCTGTCTTTAAGGAAAGAAGCTCTGAATCAATCCGCAATCACATCAGGCGCAGGGGCGAAATTTCTCCACCTCTGCCTCTCGTACTGTAGGCAAACTATGTACCGCCTTACGACGTATAGCAGCCCGGGCTTTTCTCTGCCGCTTTTCCCGACGAAGCTGACAGAAACACATTCCCAGCACCAGCGCTTGCATTGCTTGTTCTACTGCCTGAAGGGACAACAGCCCATCGCTCATCAAAAGAGAAAGGAAACCCATAAACAAGCCGATCCCACAAATCAACAGGCTATCTTTTTCTTTGGGTCTGTACCATAACGCCAAGCCGGTAATCCCACACAACAGCAGTATCCCACTTATTAGATTCAGCATATTGACCCCTCCAATATTCGCTCATATGTTCGATTTATGTATCTATCATACCACGACCAAACATGAAAAGCAAGAGGGGCAAGCGAAAAAATCGAACATTTTTTCGCTATTTGACTTTCTTCCCTTGATTTTGACATATCGTCATAGATTTATTGTACCCTACCCCCTGCTGCATTGCAAGAGAAAGAAATACAAAAAGAGGAGTGCTTTACAGCACTCCTCTCGTGTCCGTCATGATTTAAGACAGCACGTAAATAGTCATATTGCGTACACCAAAGTTAGCGCACTGCTGATAGGTGTCATAGTACAAGTCAGCCATAATATAACCCTGGCTAGCAAATCCACCGGTATCTGCTGCAATGGCATAACCATAAACAATGGAGCCATCAGGAGAACAGATATACAGCTTGGAACCATAAGGAATCACATTGGGGTTTACCGCAATGTTACCATACTGTGCCGGACGGCCAGTAGCGGTCCAACCACCGCCAGTATAAGCGGTGCAACGTCCGGTATATGCCTTGGTATAGGAAACCTTGTTGCCGTTGTGGTCGATCAAAGTTCCATCAGAAGAAATGCTGGCATATCCAGAAGGACGGGTTTTAGTACCGACCAATTCTACCTGCTGTACCGGCTCTGTGGTCACTTCATTGGAAACCTCTTTGGTCTCTACTACTTCGCCGTCAATGAGCTTGTTGCGATAAACAATGGTACGCTCGCCCTCAACGCCTTTGGTCTGCACCTTGGTTTCCCCTTTGTACAGATCATCGGTTTCGACTTGCTTTACTGTGTAGTCCACCGCTTCGGTTTTGGTCTCTTCCTCATAAGTGACGCGGGAAACCTTTACCGTCAGGCCCTCAGAAAGAGCCTCCTCCAGTGCCACATCGGTGAAATCTTCTTCACCCAGAGTCACAGAAGCAGCTTCCAGTGCAGAATTGACGTCGCCTTCCTTTACCAGCAGGCTTTGGGTCTCGCCATCGGCAACCACATCTACGTGATAGTACCGGGTAATGGACAGCTCGGCATCTTCAGTAAGCATGGTATCGCCAGCCTCAGAAAGCCGATCGCTGGGCGACATGATAAAGCCGGCCTTTACGACTGCCCGCATAGCGGTATCGCCATAATGAAGCTTTACCTTACGGCTCTCACCATCGGCATTTACTGTAATTTCAATACCGCGGCGAATGGTGAGACTGTTGGTCTCTTCGTCATAAGTGACTTCGTCGTCAGCGTCCAGTGCCTCAATGCGCTGATACTGCACTGCTGCATCCAGCACATTTTCTTTGGTGGGGTCCATGATGCTGATAGAGGTTTCCTCTCCATTATCAATGATGGTAACAGAAACCGTCTTAGCCATTACTGTGATAATAGAACTGACACACACAGCCATCATCACAAATATAGCAGTGAAGTTCCGCACCATGGCGCTCCGCTTCGTATTCGATTTTTTTGTTCGCATCAATTTGGTTTGCATAATGCTTCTCCTTTGGTCTTGCCCTGCGTCCGCAGGCATATTGTCTGCGGCGTCGACGTGTTAAGATTTTTGGATTGCAACGCTGAACGTATTATATGCACTGTTTTCCTCAATGTCAAATTTACAAATTCTTATTTTTTGTTTAAATCGCTACATATTGTATTTTTAATAGTCTGTTTAAGAAAAATAAAAGACAAAAACCGGCAAATCTTTCCTTAATGGTCAATTTTATGTCTCCTACTGTAATTTTTTTGCTGTGCAAAGTGACACAAATTAACGGTTACAACTTTGTTACCGTTGTAACCGTTCTGTTTTTATTGTATATTTACTCTTTTATTTTGTAATATTTATGTTAACGCGTTTTAAAATTTGGCTTTATTCCTAGATTTTTTCTCTCAATAAAAGAAACTAATCCACAAAAATAATGAATATATTTTCGACTTGTGCGCAGAAATTTTTTTATTTTTTCCTGTCTTCTCTATTTTTGTAACAATTTAAGCCTGTCTCTATAAAGGCTCCTTTCGTTCCCTATCAGTTCTGCTTCTGCACAATCTTATATTCATCATATGGCTGGTAATAAGGACAATTATCCAAGGTGCCTCTCAAGAACTGCTCCATCTCGTCCTCGTCCAAATTCACATCACATCGGTAATATCCATACTCATCATCAAACACATAACTGGCACAACAATCGCAATTACTCTTTCCTGCCATTAGGTCCATTCCTTTCTATATATAATAGGATGCACGTCTGCATTACTTGGGTCTTTATCGCACACTTTTATTGAGTATAGCACGTTGCCTTGGTTTTTTCAATTAGACTGATAGGATACCTTTTTTCGGTTCTACAAATATTTCAAGTTTTTACGTGACTAACACACAGAAAAACAGAAAAAAGTATGATATCTTAAATTCATAAGATAAGCCTATTTCAGTCCATGCTATCTTTATATTATATATGAAAGGAAAGGGACGATTGTAATGGAACAAAAAAAGGTTGTCATTATTGGTGGCGTGGCAGGCGGAGCCTCTGCTGCAGCCCGTCTTCGCCGTCTGGACGAGCATGCCCATATTGTCGTAGTGGAACGCGGCCCCTATATCTCCTTTGCTAACTGTGGCCTCCCCTATTATCTGGGCGGCACCATTCGGGATCAGGCCGCCCTTACCCTTCAAACTCCGGAAAGCTTTAAAGCACGCTTTAATGTGGATGTGCGGGTATTTAGTGAAGCGGTTTCCATTCAACCTGACAAAAAAACAATTACTATCCACAATCATAATACAGGAGAAGAATACGAAGAGAGCTACGATTCCCTAATCCTCTCTATGGGAGCAGATGCTTCTATGCCTCCCATTCCTGGGATTGATTCCCAAAAGGTGTTTACAGTTCGAAACATTCCCGATACGGTTGCAGTAAAAACCTATATCGAACAGCATCAATCCCAAAAGGCAATTGTGGCCGGCGGTGGTTTTATTGGCTTAGAGGTAGCAGAAAACCTTCATGATTTAGGTTTGGATGTGACTCTAGTGGAAATGTCCCAACAGGTCATCCCCTCTATTGATCCAGATATGGCTGCGCAGGTACATGGGCATATGCGCGAAAAAGGGCTGAACCTGTTATTGGGCAGCGCACTGCAAAAAATTGAGGAAACTCAATCCGGCATTACTGCTACTATCAATGATGAAACAATAGAAGCTGACCTATTAGTAATGGCTATTGGTGTTCGTCCTGCCTCTGAAATCGCCGTTAAAGCTGGACTTCCGGCCAACGCCAAAGGTGCTCTGATTGTAAACTCTGCTATGGAAACTGGGGTGCCTGGTATCTATGCCGTAGGAGATCTTATTGAAATCAACCACTTTGTTACAGGAGAAAAAGGGTATATCCCGCTGGCTGGCCCCGCCAACAAGCAGGGGCGTATCGCTGCTGATAACATCTGTGGGATTCCCAGCCGCTATACTGGAACCCAGGGATCTTCTATTTTGAAAATTTTTGATCTGGCAGTCGCCTCCACAGGCATCAATGAAAAAACTGCCCAGGCCCTTCACCTAAATTACGATAAATCCTTTACCTTTTCTGCCAACCATGCTACCTATTATCCTGGTGCCACCAATATGTCCATTAAGACCATTTTTGAAAAAGACACAGGAAAGATCCTGGGAGTGCAGATTGTAGGCAATGACGGAGTAGACAAACGCTGTGATGTCTTTGCCACCGCCATCCGTGCAGGCATGACCGCTAAAGACCTGACGGAACTGGAACTGTGCTATGCACCTCCCTTTGGTTCTGCCAAAGACCCGGTAAATATGGCAGGATACGTTATTGAAAACATGATGAACGGCCTAGTGAAAACTTTCCACTGGCACGATATCGACAAGATCAGCAAAGACCCTGACGCTTTTCTACTGGATACCCGTACTCCTATGGAGTATATGGCCGGTACCATTCCCGGTTTTATCAATATTCCTCTGGATTCTCTACGCGATCATCTGGATCAAATTCCTAAGGAGAAAACCATTTATGTTACCTGCCAGATTGGTCTCCGGGGATATATTGCCGCCCGTATTTTAGCGCAAAACGGCTATGATGTATATAACCTTTCCGGCGGTTACCGGCTGTACAAAACCATTTATGGCTGACAAATCCCCCTCTCCTCTCTTTTATTATAGTATAAAAAACAGGAAGCCCGCTGTAAGCGTTTGCTTACAGTGGGCTTCCTTATTAAATATAGGGAAAAGAGGGGGATCAATCCAAGGGGAACTCCCGCATATAGTTAAGCAGTTCATCCACAGTGGTAAATGCCAGACCGGTAACGGTATCGGCACAACCATAATAAATAGCAATGCGGCCTGTCTCTGCATCGGTAAGAGCAGCGCAGGGGAAAGTTACGTTCGGCACATCGCCTACGCACTCGTACAGCTCTTCTGGCCCAAGGATATAGTTACGGCTGCGGGCCTTTACCTTCCAAGGCTCGTCCAGATCCAGCAGAGCGGCGCCAATACGATAAACAAAGCCGTTGCAGGTATTGATAACACCGTGATACAGGATCAACCAGCCTTCATCAGTCTCAATAGGCACACAACCAGGACCGATCTTCTTAGACTGCCATGCAGACTTGTCATCGTTGATAATGCCCATTACCCAACGATGCTTGCCCCAGTAGGTCAGATCAGGGCTCTGGCTGCAGAAAATATCGCCAAAAGGAGTATGGCCAGTATCAGAAGGACGGGACAGCATCATGTACATTCCATTGATCTTCCGGGGGAAGAGCACGCCGTTACGGTTGTAGGGCAAGAATGCATTTTCCAGCTGATGGAAGGTCTTGAAATCGGTGGTCCATCCCATGCCGATAGTGGGGCCATGAGCGCCGTTACACCAGGTCACATAGTACTTGTCTTCCATCTTCAGCACGCGGGCGTCATAACGATATTCCCGCTTGGTTACTTCCGGGTCTCCTTCAAAGTGAATGGGATCGTCGTTAATCTTCCAATGAAGGCCGTCCTTGGAAAAGCCGGGGAACAAATCCATGCTGACAGAACGGGAGTCGCAGCGGAAAACACCAGCAAATCCATCCTCAAAAGGAACTACCGCAGAGTTAAAAATGCTGTTAGCATTTTTCTGGTCGTGACGGTTAATAATGGGGTTCTCTGTATACCGCCAAACAGGTACATTAAGACCAGCCGGTTTCTCCTGCCAAGGGATATTGGGCAATGCGTTTCCAATAATTTTTGCCATAATTGTTTCTCCTTTCATTCCTTCCTGCGCTTTTCTTCTTCTTGAAGGCGCATCTCGGAAGGTGTCATGTTAAAGTAATTGCGGAAGTGGGTAGAAAAATAGTTAAGATTGGAATATCCCACTTCCTCTGCAATGACGGAGATCTTTTCATCGGTATATAAGATCATATCGCGGGCAGTATTCAACCGGTAAAGCATCACATACTCTGAAAACTTCAGCCCGGTCTCCTTGATAAACAGCTGACCCAAATAGGTCGAGTTCATCCGAAGACGGTCTGCAATAGACTTCAGCGTAATATTCTGCCGGTATTCTGCCCGGACCATTGCTAGCAGTTTACTGATCAATGTGGGGAGTTCTGAGATCTTACGCTGCAAAATAGGATCTGTCTCTTCGTCCCGGGAAACTTTTTTTACAGTGCCATGCAGCTTTTCCCGGATAATCAGTTCCACCACACTGGTAAGCTTATCCGCCCGAATGGGCTTTAGGAGATAATCCCAGGCGCCGCAGCGCAGGGCCTCACAAGCGTACCCAAATTCCCGGTGACCGCTCATCATCACACAAGCACAATCTACCCCGGCCTCCTTGATCCGCCTCACCAGGTCCTGTCCAAACTCCTTGCCCACGCACACATCAATTAGGGCAAGCTGCGGGCGAGTGTCCACTGCGCGCACCAAACCGTCAGCGCAGTTGGTAGCCGTTTCGATACGGGTAACGCCATAGCTTTCCCAATCGATCAGGGCCTTCATCCCCATAAGAATGTTGGGCTCATCATCAACTATCAACAGGGTGTACATCAGAAGCCTCCTTGTTGGGAATATAAACGGAGATGCAGGTACCTCCCTCTGGATTATTCTTTACTTCCATCGAAAACTGTTTTCCATAATAATAAGCCAAACGGATATATACATTTCGTAGGCCAATAGAAGCTCCAGGAGTTTCCTCCCCAGAGCGCATCTTTTCATTCACTTCGGAAAGCTTATCTTCCGGAATACCATAGCCATTATCGATCATTTCAATGCGCCAGCCATCTCCCTCGGCCTCTCCGGTAACTACCAGCACATTGTATTCGCTTTCCTGGTCAAATCCGTGAGAAAAGAAATTTTCCGCCAAGGGTTGCAGCCAGAACTTAGGAGTCTTCATTTCCAGCAATGCGGGATCTAATGTGATGTGATAAGCAAAACTGTCCGGATATCGGAGCATCATAATCTGTAGGTAGGTTTTTAGAAGATCTCGCTCCTCCCAGAAAAACACCAAACTTTCCTTGCGTACCATATCCCGGTAAAGATCCCCCAGTAAAGCGATTGCTTCTGCTGTCATGGGGTTTTTCTCCATCAAGGCTTTTGCCCGAATGGCCTCCAGGGTATTATAAAGGAAATGAGGATTGATCTGGTGTTGCATAGCCATCATTGCAGTTTCCTGCTGTTTAATTTTCAGGCGATACTCATTTAGAATATATTCGTCCAGTGCACGGCTCATATTCTCCAACGCTTCTGAAATCAGGGAATATTCGTTTTTGCCCTGAAAAGAAGGACGAGACATCGTCTCTACCGCCTTGAAATCTCCTCTTTCCACCCGTTCAATGATTCCAAACAAATGACCTAGAAACACCGAATCGTAATGCATACTCCAATAAATGAACATGATGACTGATAGGTCCAGCAACAAAATAGCCAAGGCCAACAGCCATACCATATCACGGTTCGCATTGAGAAGCTGCCCCACATTTACAACGGACACATACCAAAATGTATGAGAAGGCGCTTCATTCCAGCTATAGAACACCCATCTACCTTCATAGAAGAAACTGCCTGTTGGCATGGTGCATTCCAGCGCTTTGCGCATAACTGGTATATCCTCTTCTGGGGAGGGAGAGGATAGCCCCCAAATCTTATCGCTTTGATCGATTACGCCACAACTTCCTACATAGGAGTTACTGGCAGAAAACACTTGATCTCCATGAGTCCAAAAACGGATACTGCCCAGTACTTGGTTAGAAGAACCTGTAACTCTTACGGAATATTCTCCTGCATTCCATCCGTTTTCAGAAAAATAGCCGACGCCAGTATCTCCATAATATACTTGCACATTTCCCGAAGAGTCCACCATAAGATACTTGCTGGTTCCATGTTCAGGAAAAACCGATACCCCCCACATATAACCATCCCGGCGCATCAAGCAGCTCCGCAAATACTGAGGGAAGGAACGAATATAATTGGGGGAAGTAAGACTTTGCAGACTTCTCAAATAAATATATTCCTTCTCATTTTTCGCGGCAAAAAAGGATTCTGCATCCTCCATCAAAGGCAAAGAAGAATAAATATCCCAAACATATTCTTCTGCATATTCCTCTTCTGTTTCCACACGGGCAACAATATTATTAAAGGATTTTTTGGCTTCTTCTTGCTGCTGTGAGGCCCATGTATTCACAAAAAATAATAAGATTCCTGCCAACAGCAAAAAGCTGAAAAGAAAAACCAGTAATACCGCAACGGTAAACCGCCTCCGGTAGATCCGATAGCGAAAAAAACGGCTGTGCATATACACTCCCCTTATGCAAACACCGGCAGGGGTGCCGGTGTTTTTGAATAATTCCATTATACCGCAAAAAGTTCCTTCTGCACAGCGTCTCCATAAGATTTTCTCTTCTCCTGTCAGAAGAGAAAGAAAGGGCGGAGGCAAAGCCGTTCGGCCCTGCCTCCGCCCTGCTTTATGGGGCAGGATATTCCTGCTGCCATTTACGGTTTAAATTACTTGCTGAAGTATGCGTCAACCTGCTTCTGAGCCTCGGCAATGATGGTGTCGATACCGGCACTCTTCAGTCTTTCCTTCAGCTCGGGAACCAGTTCTTTAGGATCTCTAGCGCCGGTTAACATATCGGCCTTGTAGGTATCCCACTCGGAAGAACAAGCAGCGATCTCATTCTCGATGCTGGAAGTATCCAGAATGAAGCCCATGCAAACAGAGTTCTTAGCGCTCTCGTTCTGTGCCTTTACTTCATCCCACTGGGTAGCAGGCTCGGTATCACGCAGAGTCAGAGTGAAGTTGCAGCCAATAGCGTAGCCAGCCGGTCCCTTGTAGTTATCAGTGCTGATCTGATGTACTACAGTTTTGCCGTCTTTCTCTGTATACTCGAAGTCCACGCCTTCCTTACCATACTGCAGCATATCGCGCAGCTTAGAGTCGGTATTTACCAGCTCCAGGAACTTCAGAGCAGCATCGGGGTTCTTGCAGCCAGAATACAGGCAGTTGATGGAGCCCTGGGTAGTAGCAGAGGTATAGAAGGGGCCATCAATAGGATCAGTCAAGTCAACCTTCTTCAGGTCCTGTCCAATAGCCCAAGTAACCTCAGCGGCCGGCCAACCCTGACCAGAACCAAAGAAGTTCTTCTTGTAGGTTTCATTGGAAACGTTAGCGTCCTGGTTGATGATACCATCGTTAAACCACTTGTGAAGCAGATCCAGGTTATGCAGAACTTCTTCGTCGTCCAGCACGTTTACAACTTTGCGGCTCTCGTCATCAATGCGGACGCCGATAGCGCCTACACCGCTGCACAGGTTATCAAAATCATTGAAGAAACCGTTCCAGGGGTTGCCCTTGGTCAGATTTACGGGATGGAAAGTCTTGCCGCTCTCGGCCTCTTCGCCTTCCTTCACCTGATAGAAAATCTTATCCAAATCATCCATGGTGTGGATAGACTTCACATCGATGTTGTACTTCTCAACCTTGTCATGGTCAAAATACCAGAACTGGGTCAGAGAAGAATCCTTATAAGTGGGAACACCATAAATCTTGCCATTGATGGTGACGCCTTCCCACAGAACTTCTGGAACCAACTCATACAGATCGGGAGAAGCAGTCTTCACCTTCTCAGAGATGTCCATAAATGCACCCTTGGAAACAAAGCGGCTATAATAAGCATCGCTAGCAAACATAATGTCGAAGTAATCGCCGCCGTTTACCATGGTGTTAAACTTATCGGTGTACTCGCTCCAGCCGAAGATTTTCCAATCGAGTTCTACGTTCAGCTTTTCCTTCAGGTACTTGTTCACTTCTACCAAGGAATCATTAAAGCCTGCAGTGGGATTTCCACCAATGCCATACCAGGACAGTTTGGTGACCTCACCGCTGTTGTTGTCGCTGCCGCCGCCACTGGTCTCAGAACCGGAACCGGAGTCCCCAGAGCATCCGGTAAAGGCGGTTGCGCTCATGGCCAGAGCCATAACCAGCGCAAGAATGCGTGTTTTCTTCATAGTTTTTCCTCCTAATCAAAATCCAAATTTTGATATTCTTAAGCCGGGATCCCCCGGCGGGGAAGCAATAGAATTATCCCTTTACAGCGCCCACTGTTAGGCCAGAGATAAAGTACTTCTGGAAATAAGGATATGCACAAGCAATGGGAAGCACCACAATGACCACAATGGCCATACGAGCAGATTCTTGCGGCAGATTAGCAACCTGCTCTGCTGCTTCGGTACCACCTATGGTAGCGATCTGCTGCTGCAATGCACTGATATTCGTCAGGATATCATTCAAAACTGCCTGCAAGCTCTTCAATTCAGCCATATCAATATACAACATGGACTGATACCAGTCGTTCCAGTAAGCAAAGCACAGGAACAAACCGATGGTTGCCAGCAACGGCAAGGAGATTGGGAGCACGATGCGGAAGAAAATTGTAAACTGTCCAGCACCATCAATTTTAGCAGATTCGACGAGAGAATCCGGAACTGTTTGTTTAAAGAAGGTTTTACAAATAATTACGTTAAAGGAGCTGACTGCCAAAGGCAGGATCAATGCGCCTAAGGTGTTTTTAAGACCTAACAAGTTACCCACCACAAAGTAGGTGGAAACCAGACCGCCGTTAAACACCATGGGGATAAACACCAGCCAAGTAAGGAATCCCTTTAATTTATAATAGGGACGGCTCATGGCATAACCCATAGTAGTAGTAAGCAAGACACCCAAGACGGTGCCAACTACTGTTACGAACAAGGAAATACCAAATGCACGTGCAATCATGCTTCCCTGCTTGAGTAAGAAGAGATATCCATCCGCAGAAAAGGCCTGCGGAATCAAGTGGTAACCACTGGTCTGAATTGCATCCTCACTGGTAATAGAAATCGCCAACACCAATAGGACAGGAATAATACAAGTAAGGGAAAAAATAATGAAAATCAGGTTAAACAGAACATTGGTGGGATTGGAGATGCGGTTAAACTTCTCAAGTCCATCCAGAGCCACTTTTTGTTTTCTAGCCATATTCTCCGCCTCCTTCTTAAATCATTGCACTGTCTGGATCGATCTTGCGAACCAGTGCGTTGGCAGCCAAGATGGTGATACATCCGGCCACTGACTGTACGAAGGCTGCCGCGGAAGCCATGCTAGTAGTGCCTTTCTTCAGCATATTATACACATACACATCCAATGTTTGCACCACAGGATTCAAAGTGGCAGACTGCTGAGGAACCTGATAGAACAAGCCAAAATCGGAATAGAAAATACGGCCGACTGCCATAATAAACATCATGATAATAACACTCTTCATCAGCGGCAAAGTAATGCTCTTCACTTGCTGCCAGATGGAAGCACCGTCAATAACGGCGGCTTCATAAAGAGAACGATCAATACCGGTTACTGTGGCCAGATACACAACCATACCATAGCCCAAACCTTTCCAGATATGCAGGAAAGTAAGCAGATACGGCCAGATTTCCGGCTTCATATACCATTTCTGATAATCCTCAGGGAAGAACATCATATTGACCAAGCCCTTATCGGTGCTCAAAAACGCCCACACCAGAGCGGCTGCAACAACCCAAGAGAGGAAATAGGGCATGAACATTGCGGTCTGATATGCCTTGGCCAAGCGCTTACCGTGCAGCATTGTAATCATCAGAGTAGCTGCAACCGGAAGAACAATTCCCAGCACAATGAACAACAGGTTATAACCCAAAGTATTGCGTAGAATGATCCAAATGTCATTGCTCTTAAACAAGAACTCAAAGTTGTCAAGTCCACACCATTGACTGGAAATCATACTCTGGATAAAAGTGCCTTGAACTTTGTAATCCTTAAAAGCAATGATGATACCAACCATGGGTAAGAAGCAGAAAAGTATGTACCAGATCGTAGTAGGGAGGGCAAGGATCGAAAGCTCGGTATCATCGCGATCCCAACGCTTCTTATGGATCTTGCCCGCTGAATTGCTCGCTTTTGACATGTGTGTCTCCTCCTCTTTTGCAGTTTGAGTCATAGGGTGGGGACCGTGCTTTAGCGCATTGTCCGAACCATGACTGTGCTACAAATACTGCGTCAAAACATCAAGCCCCAATGAAGCGAATTAATTTTATAGGTATATTATAAAGTTTTTTTTGCAATTTCAACATATCATTTTTGTTAGATGCACCTATAAAAACGTTATGTTTTCGCATCAAAAAGTGATGACTATTTTTGTGCACTTTGCATATTGAAGCTAAATTATGAACTTTTGGGAGGAGACTTCCCATTATTCTCTAGATTATAAAAAATTTCTTTTTTCTTTTGAGCCATTTGCGCAATTTTACGTCATTTTCAAAAAAAACATTTATTACAATCTGTAATTTTTTCTTGATATTGCCAACGCTTTTCTGTATTTTACAAATCATTTCTTTCGAACAGTATCATTTTACTATTCAAAAGCGCCCCTATCTGTGACTCAACTGTGAACGCCCTTTAAAACCCTTGTTTTAAAATCATTAGTCAAAATGACGAGTTATATTTTTGTCTTTTTAATAATAGCAATGGTAGCTAATCCCACTCCGGCAGCGATTAAAACGATCAATCCAATTATGATCAAAATACCACTGTTATCTCCTGTGGCAACTGCCTGCATCATCACAGGTCATCCCTCCTAAGAAATACCAGAGAAAGGTGGGAAAAGTGAAGATCTTTCTCTCCTCTTTTCCCCGCCTTTCAAGGCTCCTTTTTCAACCAGGACTCTTCTGTCCTGTTCTTTCTTTTTACAAATTTATTAAACCATACTATTTCTATAAATCCCATCCATAAAACCATATATTTGATGATAACAAGTTTATATTTCGCACAATTTTTTACCTTTTGGGTAAATTTTCATATGTACAATAAAAAAACACCGCAAGCAATTTCGTTTGCGGTGTTTTAATTCCTACTAGGAAAAATTCACTTTATTCCAACAAGCCTCTATCTTATATACGAATGGTACCATTTGAAAATTCCAGAATATCATCGGCTCTGTTAAGTACAAGCGGGCTTTTACGATGTGTGATCAAGATCGCTGTGCCAGATCAATCCATCAATAGATGCTCAATATCATCAGCAATCTGGCTATCAAGGTTTGCTGTAGGCTCATCGGCAAGAAGAACATCCGGCTTACGCAATATGGCACGAGCAATGCCGATACGCTGCGCTTGTCCGCCGGAAAGGCTGTTTTCCTTAATCTCGCTGTGCAGCCCCTGCGGAAGTACAGCCAGAAGGTCTTCCAGCCCCGCCTGTCGTGCGGCCGCGAGGACTTCCTCTTCCGTCCACTTGCTTGAGAACAGCGTGATATTCTCCAGCACCGTACCGTTAAAAAGAAACGGACTTTGCGGGATGATGGCGATAGTACGTGTAATTTTCTGCCGCGTCATCCTTCGCACATCTTTCCCACCACAAGTAATCGTTCCATCAAAAGCATCATATAGCCCGGCAATGACCTTGGCAAGCGTGGATTTCCCCGCGCCAGATGCACCAACGAGCACGTACTTTTTGCCTTCTTCGAAAGCGTAACTAATGTCGTTAAGCACCCACGCCCCCTCTTCCCCATAGCGGAAACGGATATGCGTCAGTACAAGCGTACTACCATCTGCTACATCCCTTGTACCGGCGCTCTGCGCCGCCTTTTTGCAGGTGGCAAGATGACCATAAATGTCTACAAAAAGAAAACCCCGGAAAACCTTGGCTTAACAGTGATAAGGAACTAATCACCTATCAACTGTTAGCTGACGGTTTCCGGGGTGCATACGGACAAATCCCGTCTGATTTCCAGAAGGAAGTCAGACGGGATTCTTTATATCCTCCG
>CALWVH010000085.1 GCA_944384915.1 uncultured Clostridia bacterium
ATATTCCCGCACAGGGGGCTCTTTTTTGTGCTGTCTGCACAATCTGGGGCGGTTCAAAAACTCTCTGGGGGCTTTTTTTATAAGGTCTTTATCGTAAGTGGCAGAATACCCATAAGAACAAGGGGAAGAAATAAACTGCCGATACTGCTGCACCACCGCAGACAAGATAGGCACCGTAAAAGAAATTCATTACCCGTGGAGAACGCAGCAACCGCTTTTTCCAAAAAATCAGGAAAAGAATGGTGAGCAAAAGCCCCAACAGGCTGATCCCCAACCCTGTTTTCCACCCAGGCGGGGAATAGACCAATTCTATCTGGTTTTCTCCTTGTGAAAGGGCAAGGGAGAGATATCCTCCCGCAGTGCGGTATAGCGGCACTTCCTCTCCATTGACAAAGGCCTGCCAGCCGGGGTCCCAAGAAAGAGGAACAAACAGTGTTTTATCTTCCGAAAGGTTGCAGTTCAGAGAAAAGTGGCTGCCGCTTCCCTGTAATTGAGCCCCTTGGGCAGTTTCACAAAGCTCTTCCATTACATTGGTGCGCAGGCCGAATACCTCAAAGGATTCCGGAGCAATAGGCTTGGTTACTCTCACCCTAATATCTACGGTCTCTTGAGAAAAATTCCCAAGGAATAAAATCCCATTTTGTTTTTGGGTGGGATATTCCTGAGAAAGAAGCTGGCCGTTGACCCATACCTGGCAGCTGTCGTTAACTGTTTCTCTTAAGTTGTTGCTGGGGGCGCTGGCACAGTCAAAGTAGAGAAGGACAGGCTCGTCCACTTCCACCTTCCAGAAAAACACCTCTGCTGGGATATTTCCGGAATCCGGCAAAGATGTTTCCGGTTGACACAAAAAGAAGAGATCGTCACTTTGGGGAAATAGAGCTTGTGCCAGCTGCTGCTGAATTTCCATCCGGGAGCCGGCAGGGAGTTCTTCCAGAAATCCTGGTGCAGTGTCTGTCAGAAGTGTATCCGGCAAAACAAAGGGAGCGGGGGAAACGATAAGGGAATCATTAGAGGAATCCTTGGTAATACAATAGCGATTGGCCAGCACGGCATCAGAAAAGGCAGTGCCGCCGTTAGAGTTTACCTCCATCCAATAGCCGGAATATCCCAGACGGCGTTGGGCAGTGAGTGTGGTTTCCGGAGTAAGGGAGGTGTAGTGAGAGAGGGACTCAAATCCCATAGCCGAAAACAAGTTGACATCAAAATATTTTTCTTGGGTTTTTACCCGGAAAAAGCCGTCGTCCTCTATGGAGTCGGAGAGTTCCATAGCTTGTTGGTAGTCTGTTTGGGAAGTATTGACAGAACCAATGTACACACTGGCATTAAAAAAGCATTCCAAAGCTACTGTAGCAGCTAAAAAGCAGCGGAGACTTCTAGTACTTAAGCAACCGTTTCGGTAAAGATACAGCAAAAAGAAATACACCATTGCCGCTGCTAAAAGCAGGAGGAAAAGGGAGGCCAGAGAAGTATTGTTTCCCCAAAGGTTTTTTACATAAGAGGTAAAGAGGTCACGAAAGTCGAAGAGAGAAAGGCACACTACGCCTACATATAAAAGTACCATTCCGCCTGCCCACAAAGTGGGAGTTTTTTTAGGTAGGATAACAGCAGAGGTAAGTTCCTTTTTCATCAGAAAAGCCGCTAGGAGCAAAAGCAACAGGTTAAGCATATAGCCGTAGCGGGTAGGAAATCCCTGATAGCTTCCTGTGTGCCACATCCGGTTGACCGGCTGTAAAAATAACGGGATGCATAATACCAGGCAGCCTACCAGCAGGAAACGCACCTTTTTGGAGGAGAAGGAGCGCTGGCTGAAAAGAGTTAAGGCAGCAAAAGGGAGAGCCGCCGTAAAAATAGTTGGCAATGTTGTGGTTAGCTGGGAAAGGAGATTTCCATTGCCTAGATTTTGCAGCGTGTTGTTTTCACGTGCAGAAAACAACACTTCCAGCAAAGAGGGCAGCCATACCACTGCGGTAATCAATGCCGAAAGCAGGGCTCCCCAACATACCAAAGCCGCTGAAGCAGCGCGTTTTTCAGCAGGAAGTACCATCACTAAAAACAGGCTATAGCATATCAGCAGGAAAATTACCACCATATAGCTCATATAGTAATTAACTACCAGCATGGCAGAAAAAGCGGCGATAAAGGGGAGAAGCCGGCGTTTTTCCTGAAGCTGAATCAGTGATAGCAACAGAAGAGGGAAGAGTGCGGCCATATCCAGCCATACAAGATTTTGATAATATAGCAAGCAAAAGCCGGAAAAAGCATAGAGCACTCCCCATAAAGAGGAAGAAAACCCCAACTTGCGGAACAGTATCCCCGCTGTGCCAGCGCAGGTAGCCATTTTCAGCAGTACCAGCCAGTTCATAAACCATGGCAGTGATTCCACGGGAACCAGTGCACAGAGAAAAGAAAATGGGCTGGCAAGGAAGAAGAAGAAAACACCCCAAAAATTGATTCCTCCTGCGCCCGGACTGCGAAATAGATCGCCGCCTTCTACTAAAATGCGGCGAAATTCTGCCAGCAAAGGAATGGTCTGCTGGTCCATATCGCACCAGGAAAGGCTTTTTTCCCCAAAGGGAGAGAATCCAAAAACAGCATATACTGCCAGCAGAATCCCTGCGGTACACAGGCAGGGGAAAAGCCCGCCCAGCACAGATAAGAATATAGATTTGCGCCAGTCCTTCTGTTGTTTTTGTATTTGAATCATGGTATCCACTTCCCTCGTCTTTTACAGAAGTCAACTATAAAAAGTATACTATAAAATAGATAGTAGTACAATATGGAAACAAAACAGCTCAAAAAAAGTTATAAAAAAGACCTGTCGATCAAAAGGTCGGCAGGTCTTTTTAAGCGCTGCAAAATCAAAGCTGTTCACTATCGCTTGCAAATATTTCTTCTGCATACCGCACAGAAGCCATGGCATCTTTGGAATAATAATCTGCGTGTATCATTTCGGCGTATTCCGGCGTGAGCACCGCGCCACCTACCATGACTTTACACCACGGAGCCTCCCGATGCAGGGCCTCGATGGTCTTGGCCATATTCTCCACGGTAGTGGTCATTAAAGCGCTCAATCCCGCAAGTACCACATGGTTTTCCACTACTGCCTGTACCACGGTTTCAATGGGCACATCCTTGCCCAAATCGATGACCTCATAGCTGTAGTTTTCCAGCAGCACCTTCACAATATTCTTGCCGATATCGTGAATGTCCCCCTGTACCGTAGCAAGCACGATTTTGCCCTTCTTCTCTGGATGGGAACCGGCACTTTCCAGCGTTTCCCGTACAGCCTCAAAGGCGGCCTTGGCAGCTTCTGCGCTCATCAAAAGCTGGGGCAGGAACAGGGTTCCTTTTTCAAAACCTTGTCCCACTACGTCCAGAGCAGGCACCATATCCTCGTTAATGACCGCCAAGGGCTCCCGGTGTGCAAGCTCTGCTTTTGCCGCATCATAGGCGCTTTCCTTAAGTCCGCGGATGATGGACTGAGACAGGGAAACCTCCGACTTTGCCGGAACAGGAGAGACAGCGGTAGCCTGTGCGTATTTTTCAATGTAAGCGGCGCATTGAGGGTCAGCACCAGAGAGGGCGCAGAACGCGTCATAAGCCCGTATCATGGCTTCGGAATTGGGATTGATAATAGCAGCACCAAGGCCGTTCTGTAAGGCCATGGTAAAGAAAGCGGCGTTGACATTTTCACGCTGGGGCAGGCCAAAAGATACATTGGAAACCCCCAGAGAAGTGTGTACCCCCAGATCATCCCGGAGCAGACGCAGAGTTTCCAGCGTCACGGCGGCAGCTTCCCAGCCGGTGCTGATAGTCATAGCCAATGCATCCACAATGATGTCGTGTTTGGGGATGCCATAGGTAGCGGCAGTGTCCACAATCTTTTTAGCAATCTCAAACCGCCCCTGCGCGGTTTCAGGGATGCCATTTTCATCCAGAGTTAGGGCAATCACCGCGCCGCCGTACTTTTTCACCAGCGGGAAAATGGCCTCCATGCTCTCTTTTTTGCCGTTAACGGAGTTGATGAGGGCTTTACCATTATAGATACGCAAAGCGGCCTCCATGACTTCGGGACTGGAAGTGTCAATCTGCAACGGCAAGTCGGAAACCCCTTGCAGCTGAGAAACCGCCTCGCACATCAAGGCTTTTTCATTGATTTCCGGCAGGCCCACGTTTACATCCAGCACATGGGCGCCGCTCTGCTGCTGGGTTACACCTTCCCGCAGGATGTATTCCATATCGTGTTCCCGCAGTGCCTGCTTAAAGCGCTTTTTACCGGTAGGATTGATGCGTTCACCGATAATTACCGGCTTTTTGCCAAAGACCACCGCCTGTGCGTAAGAGGAGATTACAGTGCGCTTTTTCTCTGTCAAGGGAACTAGGGAAAGGTTCTGGCAACGCTGCACAGTTTCCCGCAAATGCTGGGGGGTAGTGCCGCAGCAGCCGCCAATAATCCACGCGCCGCCCTTTACGATTTCCTCCATCAGCTGTGCAAATTCCTCTGGGTGCACGTCGAACACAGTCTGTCCGTTTTCCCGACGGGGAAGGCCAGCATTAGGGTTGACAATGATGGGCAGAGAAGTACATTCCGCTAACTTAGGCAACAAAGCAAGCATCTGCTTGGGGCCAAGACCGCAGTTAAAACCTAGGGCGTCCACACCCAATCCTTCCAGCAGTGCCACCGCGGCGGGAATATCGCCGCCTGTAAGGAGCTTTCCGCTCTCATCAAAAATCATGGTGACAAATATGGGGAGGGAAGTGCGCTCTTTTGCGCCCAAAATGGCAGCTTTGACTTCCATGGTGTCGCTCATGGTTTCAATCAAAATCAAATCGGCGCCAGCTTTTTCACCCATAGCGGCAGCTTCTCCAAAAGCGGAGACGGCTTCCTCGAAGTCTAGGTCACCCATGGGCTTCATGAGTTTTCCGGTGGGGCCAATGTCCATGGCCACCATGGCTGGATGGCCGCACTGGGAAACAGCCTTTTTAGCGTGAGAAATAGCGGCCGTAATAATGCTTTCCAGCTTTTCGCCAGAGAATTTAAAGCGGTTCGCGCCAAAGGTGTTGGATTTTACAATCTGGCATCCGGCGGCGAGATAGTCCGCGTGAATGGACTGAATCAGCTCAGGGTGGGAGAGGTTCCAGGTTTCGGGCAACTCTCCTGCCTTGAGGCCGTTTTGCTGTAAAATGGTACCCATCGCGCCGTCAAAAAAAACGGGATGGGTGCCCAGCTGAGAAAATATGGGATTCATAGGACAAGTCCTTTCTATAAATAATCAATCTTCCATCTTTGTCCCCTCTCGGGGAAACGGATTGTAAACTTTTCAGCTTTCTCCATGCGGACAGTTACCGCCGCGATGGATAGTTTTCCCTTTCAGCAACGCTTTCCCGCGTATCGCCTGCGGGATCATCCCCGTCTCTTCGGAAGGGGCAGTTTTTCGATTTGCACCCCATACATTTGCGAATATGGCAGTCCGTTTCGTCATGGGTTAGGCCAATAATCGCTGTCACCGATTTAGTGGGGGCCAGCATACAGGATTCCGTTGCCGTAAGCCCAATGCGTTTGGGAGCATCCAGCATAGAAAGCAAAGTGTGCTGCCACTGGATGGGGAAATCCCCATAGCCAGGGCTGTATCGGGGTCGGAGAAATAGCTTTTCTTCCTCCACACTTTTCCGCAGCTCTTCCTCTTGCTCGTCACAGAAACTTTCAATAGCCGCAGCAGCACAGGCCTGTAAAATCACCGCCCGACTCATAGTGGTAACGGAATACCGGCGCATCAGACTGTCAGCCTGTGCTCCCAAGGTGGCGGCAAAAAGGAATGCCTCTGTGCATTCCCGTAGATGTCCCTGTAAATCTTTGCTGCAAAGGGATGTGCCTGCGATTTCCAGCTGCCCATTCTCACCATGTACCACTGGTACCCGCAGAAAACAGGATTTGGGCATAACAGTGGAGAGCAGTTCCCGACTGCATATGTCGATTTCTTGTAGTAAGCGTTCTTCCGGCTCTCCTCTAAAAGCCAGATAGCGCAAAACTTCTTTTGTATCGATCTGCAAGCCTTTTCCCCCTTACCGAAGAATATGGGAGAGGTTATTCACGATAGCCCCAGCAATTTCCGGGTTATTCATGGTGTACAGATGGATATGTTCCACGCCGTTAGAAAGCAGGTCGATGATCTGCTCAGTAGCATAGGCGATGCCCGCCTGTTTCATAGCCAGCGGGTCGTCGGAGAATTTTTCCGCAATACGGCGGAATCGCTGTGGCAGCTGGGTGCCGGAAAGCTCACAGGAGCGCTTGATCTGCCGGCTGTTGATGACCGGCATAATACCGGCAATGACGGGAACGTGGATACCCTTTGCCAGAATCCGATACATGAAATTGTACAGTACATTATTGTCAAAGAACATCTGGGTGGTCAGAAAGTCACACCCGCATTCTACTTTGTGCTTTAAGTAGTCAATATCATCTTCCCGGCGTTCACATTCCACATGGCCCTCGGGATAGCAGGCCGCACCGATGCAAAAATCCCCCTGGGACTTGATATCTTCAATCAGTTCACAGGCATATTTGTAGTGGGTGAGGGGAGGGATCGTGCTGTCTTTGGGGATGTCTCCCCGTAAGGCGAGGATATTTTCCAACCCGTTCTGCTTCATCAGTTCCAGTTGGTTGTGGATATCCTCCCGGGAAGAAGAAACGCAGGTCAGATGGGCCAGGGCTGGAATGCCGTGCTGTTCCTGAATCGCGGAGGCAATCTCCACTGTGCGCTTGGAAGTACTTCCGCCTGCGCCATAGGTAACGCTGATAAAATCAGGGGACAGCTCCGCAATCCCCTGTACCACTTCCCACATTCGCGAAATATCCGCGCCGGGTTTAGGGGGGAAGATTTCACAGGAAAAGGTAATTTTTCCGTTCTGCAAGAGCTCACTGATTTTCATAACGTACCTCCATGACTATGATTTGAAAAACCGGAAAGGCAAGATGTCTCCCGTTTTCCGGTTGATACATTATTATACCATGGTTCACAGCAAAAAGAAACCAAAAAATGCAGGAAAATACAAATTAGCCTTCATTTCTTGGATAAATACAAGCATAAAAAACGCCTGCGGCCCTATAAAGGATACCGCAGGCGCAGTTTTTTTTATTCTGATTCAGAAAATTGTTCTTCGGCAGACAGCTTTTCACCGCTGATTAACCGTTCCAAAAGACGGCGGCTGTCTTCGTAGTAGGACTTTTTCTCTTCGTTATTTTCATAAGTGGAACCTGCTATTAACCGGGTGGAAAGGGAAAGTGGGCTCATATATTTTTGGGCCTGCTCTTTGTCCAGCGCAGAAATCGAAAGATCCATTTCTGCTAACCCCTTGCAATCTCCCCAAGCAATACGCATATTTTCGTAATCTGTGGCGTCTTCCTCCGGGGTGGTGCCGTCCATATAGGTGAAGAATCCATCTTGACTTTGCACCCATTTAAAACTCTCGTCGTCAGTGATATAGATTACACTGTCAAAAGCGGAGGTGTCTCCCATAAAGCGCACCTGATTAGCCTGTTGTACTTGAATGTCGTTAGTACTGTCAGTGCCAATAGCATAAGAAGATACCTGTACAACTACTTGACCGTCATGGTTGCGGTCATCTGCATAGGCCTCCAGTTCTTCTGCTAAACGCTCCGTTACCTCTGAAGAATAGGTGTTTTGGGTTAAAAGTGCAATGGTATAATCTGGGTAGACCTTAGTTACCATAGAGTAAATAAATCCACCTAAAGCCAATACAGCGATACAACCGATCAGCAGATGAATCTTGTGGTAATACCACCAGTTAGCCCGTTTTTCCTTAGCAGTTGTGAGTTGGATTTGATTGGCGTGTATGGTGTCCTCTTCCTGATCCAGAAAGAACTTTTCTCTGGCCACGCTTAGTTCACTCCTTCGATATGGCGTTCACATAAAAACCGTCAAAAGCGGTAAATGTGAGCATTTTTTATAAAGCTCTACCATTATAGCAGAGTTATTTCCATATCTCAAGGGGATATTTTTGAACAGATTGTAAGAAATTGCAAAAAAAGTGGAAAAATATGAAATTTGGAGGTAAAAGTTATGGGACCAGGTTTCGGTTAAAAATTGAAAAAAGAATTTCAAATTCCCAAGAGTTCATCGGCGGACACATGCAATTTCTCCGACATGATTTTTATGGAAGCTAGGGAAGGGAGGGCTCTTCCGATTTCATAACTGGAGTAAGTGGAGCGTTCCACAGACAGGGCGTCCGCCATTTCCTTTTGGGAAAACCCGTGATGTTCCCGAAGGGAGCGGAGCTTTTCGCAAAAGGCTTTCTGGTCAAATTCACTTGTTTTCTGCATATTGCACCTCCTATTGTGAAATGATGAAACAGCAGGGGTCAAAGCTAGCCATTATATGTTGCCGGGGAAAAGGGCATTTTATGGAATACCGCAGATGTTCTCGCAGCACTGAGCGACAAGTTATTGTTTTGGAAACAAAAAATATGATATCAATACATATATCAGATATAATATCTAATTATATTATATCTTGATTTCTTTTGTCAATATACAATTAAGTCAGAACAGAAAGGAGTCAAGATATGTTTGAAAATTCTGGAAAAGAACCTTTAAAGATTAAGCGTCGTGGGGAAGATGGATATAAAATGATTTCCGTAAGGATACGGGAGGATATTTTGTCAGAGCTTGACCGCATTGCCGGAGAGACAAAACGGTCTCGAAATGAACTGGTAAATTTGATCTTAGATTATGGAATCAAAAATATTATCATTGAATAAATCCTTGCAATATCCAATTCAAGAGAAAGCATTTTCTATTTTATGACTTGTCTTTGCGTTTTGGGGCAGGTATAAAAATACGTTTATGTAACGTATTTTATCATAGTTATTGTGATAAAGTCAAGTAAATACGTTATATAGGTGTAACTTTTTATGAAGAAAATCCTTTTTGATAATAACAAAAACGTTATTTCGCAAAAACTAAAATCTTTCCGCATCCAGAGAGGGCTTTCTCAAGGCCAGCTTGCCGCCAAAATGCAGACTATGGGCGTTAACCTTGACCAGCAGATGATTAGCAAAATTGAGCACAACACCCGTTTTGTCACCGATTACGAACTGGCCTGTTTCTGTGCGGTCTTAAATGTTTCCCTTCAGGATATGATGGAGGATTTCTACCAGACCTATCTTCCATAAAAAACAAAAAAGCCGGACGGTTTTACCACCGCCCGGCTTTTTATATGCTGTTATCCTTATTTAATCAGGCTCTTGCCGTCCATTTCCTCCGGCTGAGCCAAGCCCATAATCTGGAGCATGGTGGGAGCAATGTCAGCCAAACGGCCGCCCTCACGCAGCTCGCAGGAGTAACCGGCCACGCAGAAGGGAACCGGGTTGGTGGTGTGGGCGGTAAAGGGGCTGCCGTCCTCGTCCACCATCTTGTCGGCGTTGCCATGGTCAGCGGTCAGCAGCAGCACGCCGTCCATCTCGCGGATGGCTTCCACTACACGGCCCACACAGGAGTCAACTGCTTCCACAGCCTTTACAGCGGCCTCAAATACGCCGGTATGGCCAACCATGTCGCAGTTTGCATAGTTCAGAATGATCACGTCATACTTGCCGCTCTTTACAGCTTCCACCATTTTATCGGTGACTTCGTAAGCGCTCATCTCGGGCTGCAGGTCATAAGTAGCAACCTTGGGAGATTTGACCAGAATACGGTCTTCGCCCTCATAAACGGTCTCTACGCCGCCGTTGAAGAAGAAAGTCACATGAGCGTACTTCTCCGTCTCGGCAATACGCAGCTGGGTCTTGCCGTTGGCGGAGAGATACTCGCCCAGGGTGTTCTTCAGGCTCTGAGGCTTGAAGGCAACCTGCACATTGGGCATGGTAGCGTCATACTGGGTCATGCACACATAGGTCAGGGGGAAGAAACCGTTGCGGCGCTCAAAACCATTGAAATCCGGGTCCACAAAGGTGCGGGTGATCTCGCGGGCACGGTCAGGACGGAAGTTGAAGAAGATCACGGAGTCGTTGGCCTGGATGGGGGCAGCGCCGTCTACCACACAGGGAACCACAAACTCATCGGTTACATCCTTATCATAGGAGTTGGCCACTGCGCAAACACCGCAAGCAGCCTTCTCGCCCTCGCCGTATACCATAGCGGCATAAGCCTTCTCCACGCGCTCCCAACGGTTGTCGCGGTCCATGGCATAGTAACGGCCCATTACAGTAGCAATCTTGCCTACGCCGATCTCTTCCAGCTTGTCAGAAAGCTGCTGCACATAGTCCTTGCCGGAGCTGGGGGGCACGTCACGGCCATCCAGCAGGCAGTGTACGTATACCTTGGTCAGGCCGAATTTCTTAGCCATCTCTACCAGAGCATACAGGTGGGTGTTGTGGCTGTGTACGCCGCCGTCAGACAGCAGGCCAATGAGGTGCAGAGCGCTGTCGTTCTTCTTGGCGTTCCCCATAGCGGAGACAAAAGCCTCGTTCTCAAAGAACACGCCGTCCTGAATGGACTTGGTGATGCGGGTCAGCTCCTGATACACGATGCGGCCGGCGCCCATGTTGGTGTGGCCTACTTCGCTGTTGCCCATCTGGCCGTCAGGCAGGCCCACGTCCATGCCGGAAGCGCCGATCTGGGTTACAGGGTTGGAAGCGAACAGTGCGTCAATGTTGGGCTTGTTAGCGGCGGCAATGGCGTTGCCCTCTTTGGCAGCGCAGCCAAAACCGTCCAGAATCATCAGAACGAGAGGTTTTTTCATGGGAATCATTCCTTTCTGCGGCAGGGCCGCAACAAGTGAGAAACAAAAACAGCAAACGGGGGACTGATACGGCAAAACGCCGCGCCAGCCCCCTGTTTCTATTCAGGGGGCCTCAAAGGAGAAGCCCCGATTTTTTATGAAATCAGCCGACAGTAGCAGCCTTTACGATCTCAGCAAAGTCAGCAGGCTTCAGGGAAGCGCCGCCGATCAGACCGCCGTCCACGTCGGGCTGGGCCAGCAGCTCAGCTGCGTTCTTGGCGTTCATGGAGCCGCCGTACTGGATAACCATCTTCTCAGCAGCCTCAGCATCGTACAGATCAGCGATCACGCCACGGATAACAGCGCAAACTTCGTTTGCCTGCTCAGCGGTAGCGGTGCGGCCGGTGCCGATAGCCCACACAGGCTCATAAGCGATAATCACGCGAGCCAGCTCTTCCTTGGAAACGCCCTGAAGAGCGATCTTGGTCTGCATGGCAACCAGCTCAGCGGTGATGCCCTGCTCACGCTGCTCCAGATACTCGCCTACGCAAACAATAACAGTCAGCCCCTTGTCCAGAGCGGCGCGGGTGCGCTTCTGCACGGTCACGTCGGTGTCACCGAAGTAGGTGCGGCGCTCGCTGTGGCCGGTGATAACATACTCAACACCCATAGCAGCCAGCATATCAGCGGAAATCTCGCCGGTGAAAGCACCGGAGGGCTCCCAGTGGCAGTTCTCAGCGCCGATCTTGATGTTGGTGCCAGCGGTAGCTTCCAGAGCGGTCTGCAAATCCACATAGGGAACACAAGCAACTACGTCGCAAGTAGCGTCCTTCACCAGGGGAGCGATCGCGTTCAGCAGCTCCTTAGCCTCGGCAGGGGTCTTGTTCATTTTCCAGTTACCGGCAATAACAGCCTTTCTAACAGCTTTGTTCATGACTGAACTTCCTTTCTCGTAAATAGGTTGGTTGAAAAAGGGCGGGAAAGCCTGAGACTCTCCCGCCC
>CALWVH010000086.1 GCA_944384915.1 uncultured Clostridia bacterium
TGGGAAAAGGAGCCGATAAAATAGCCGCCGCCGGAAATCAACAGGGCAAAAAAGGTGGAAATAATGGTGCCCCGGCGTACCTCCCGGTCATCCCGAATGCCGTAGTATTTATGTATCATCTGCGGCAACCCCCAGGTGCCGAAGCTGGTCATCAAAATGGTGGCCACAAGAGAAATCGCTGCCGAAGAGCTGAGAGGAACCATTTCGTTCTGCTGCATATATTCTGCCATACGGCTGATGCCCTCTGTTAAGCCTCCTACCTTGGGGCCGATGACTACCAGCACCAATAGGGCCGATACACCAAACATCATCACAAAACCCTGGACAAAGTCAGCTTTCAGGGTAGCCATATACCCTCCCAGTACCAATACTACCGCAGAAGCCAGAGCAATCATAATCATGCACACCTGCTCGTCAATCCCCAGCAGTACCGAGCACACACTGGTCAGTCCCTTATATACCGAAGCAGAATAAGGGATCAGGAACACAAAGATCACGATACAGGCAAACATCCGCATTTTTTTGGAACCAAAACGCTTTTCAAACAGCTGGGGCATGGAGCTGATCTTTAACCGCCGGGTCACCTCGCGGGTACGTTTGGCCAATACCAGCCACGCTAGCAAAGAACCGATCAACGCATTGCCAATGCCCACCAACACGCTCCACAGGCCGAAGCTCCATCCGGAACCGCCGGAATACCCGATAAACATGACTGCCGAAAAATAAGCAGTGCCATAAGACAGCGCCGAAAGCCATGCTCCTGCATTGCGTCCTCCTACTGTGAAATCCTCCATACCGGAGCCTTTACGGGAATTGAGAATGCCGACAGTCAGCATAAATACACCGTATACCGCGATCACCAGCCAAATAGTGGTCAGCTTATCCATACTACCTCTCCTTACAGTTACTTTATCAATTTAAATCATGTGTGGTTTAAATTGATAAAACAATACCACAAAACTTTCCAAAAATCAAGAGAAAATGGAAAGTTTGTCGATTGAATTTCTAAAAAATCATAAGGGAGAGGGAACTGCGTCAAAAGCAAATAAAAAACGCGCCCGCAGTACCGGGAATCCCGGCCTGCAAAGCGCGTTTGTTTTTAATTTACAGAAGAAACAGCAGTTATCCTGCGTGTTCAAACTGGCTGTTGTATAGGTTGGCGTAGAAACCGCCTTTGGCCAGCAGTTCCTGATGGTTGCCCTGCTCTACAATGTCGCCGTCCTTCATGACCAGGATCATATCTGCGTCCCGGATAGTGGAGAGGCGGTGTGCGATGATAAAGCTGGTGCGTCCCTTCATCAGGTTATCCATGGCCTTCTGAATCAGTACCTCGGTGCGGGTATCCACACTGCTAGTGGCTTCATCCAGAATCAAGATTTCCGGGTCTGCCAAAATCGCACGGGCGATGGTGAGAAGCTGTTTCTGACCCTGAGAGACGTTGCTGGCTTCTTCGTTCAGCACCATATTGTAGCCGTCGGGCAAGGTGCGGACAAAGTGGTCTACCTGGGCGGCAATAGCGGCTTGCCGTACTTCCTCGTCAGTAGCGGTGAGTTTGCCGTACCGGATGTTGTCGGCAATGGTGCCGTGATACAGCCAGGTGTCCTGCAATACCATACCAAACAGGGAACGCAGCTCATCCCGTTTAAAGGAGCGGATGTCATAGCCGTCTACCAGAATAGCGCCGTCGTTGACGTCATAGAAGCGCATGAGGAGCTTTACCATAGTGGTCTTGCCGGCACCGGTGGGGCCTACAATGGCGATCTTCTGGCCAGGTTTGATATTGGCGCAGAAATCATGGATGATGATCTTTTCCGGATTATATCCAAAGCTCACATGGGCAAACTGGACACTGCCTTCAATGTGGACATGGGTCTCGGTATCCGGCTCGTCGCTGCGGTTCACGGTGATAGCGTGTTCCGCTTCGGGGATCTCTTCTTCCTGTGCAAGGAACTCAAATACCCGCTCGGCAGCAGCCATGGTCTGCTGGAGGATATTGGAGATATTGGCTACCTGGGTAATAGGCTGGGTGAATTGACGCACATACTGGACAAAAGCCTGGATGTCGCCCACGCTGATGCGCCCGTTGACAGCGAACCAGCCGCCCATAATACAGATGACCACATAGCCCACGTTGCCGATAAAGTTCATCACCGGCATCATCAGTCCGGAGAGAAACTGGGATTTCCAAGCGGACTTATACAGGCTGTCGTTGTATTCGCTGAAAGTCTTTTCTGAACTTTCTTCGCCGTTAAAGGCCTTCACTACCACATGGCTGCCGTACATTTCCTCCACATGGCCGTTGACGTGTCCCAAATATTCCTGCTGCTGCATGAAATACTTCTGGGATTTTTTGACGATGACACTGACAAACACCATGGAAATAGGAACGATCAGCAGGGCAACCAAAGTCATTTCCCAGCTGATAGAGAACATCATAGCCAGAATACCGATGAGCATGGTGACAGAGGTAATGATCTGGGTGATGCTCTGGTTTAGGCTTTGGCTGATAGCGTCCACATCGTTGGTGATACGGGAAAGGACTTCGCCGTTGGTGGTGGTGTCGTAATAGGAGAAGGGGAGATTGTGAATCTTATTTTCAATGTCCCGGCGCAGGCGATAGGTGATCTTCATAGAAACGCCGGTCATAATAAAGCCCTGAATATAGGAGCAGGCGGCGCTGATGAGGTACAATCCCACCAGGAATAAAAGGATCTGCCCGATGCGTCCGAAATCGATGCCTTCTCCCGTGCCGGTAACAGTGCCCACCAGCCCCTCAAAGAGCTCGGTGGTAGCCTGACCCAAGATTTTAGGACCGAAGATGGATAGGACAGTGGAGGCAGCAGCAAAAAACAGCACCACCAGAACAGCCCATTTATAGCTGCCCAGATAGCGAAGCAGCTTCTTAAAGGTACCCTTGAAGTCCTTGGCTTTTTCGCCGGGCATCATACCGGGACCGCCGGGGCCGTGGCCGCCGCCCGGACGGCCCATCATCCCCCGTGCGGGGCCTTTGCGGGTTCTTTCCGTACTCATTCCAATTCCTCCTTTGAAAGCTGGGATGAAGCGATCTCATAGTAGGCAGGGCAGGTCTTTAGGAGTTCCTTGTGGGTGCCCTTGCCTACTACGCGGCCTTCATCCAGCACCAGAATCTGATCGGCGTGCATAATGGTACTCACCCGCTGGGCCACCAGAAGTACCGTGCTGTTTTTGGTATAGCCCTTCAGGGCGCGGCGCAGAGCTGCGTCGGTCTTGAAATCAAGAGCGGAAAAGCTGTCGTCAAAAATATAGATAGGCGCTTTTTTGGCCAGTGCCCGGGCAATGGAGAGGCGCTGTTTCTGTCCGCCGGACACGTTGGTGCCGCCCTGAGAAATCTCGGTCTCAAAGCCTTCTGGCTTTTGAGAGATAAACTCCATAGCCTGTGCGATCTCTGCTGCCTCCTGAATTTGATCCGGAGAGGCATCCTGACAGCCATAGCGTAGGTTGGAATCGATGGTGCCGGAGAGAAGCACGCCCTTTTGGGGCACAAAACCAATAGCTTCCCGCAGCTCTTTTTGGGGAAGGTCGCGGACGTCCACGCCGCCTACCAGTACTGAGCCGCCGGTGACATCATAGAATCGGGGGACCAGATTCACCAGTGTGGATTTGCCGGAACCAGTAGCACCGATAAATGCCGTGGTCTGTCCAGGCTTGGAAACAAAGGAAATGTGTTCCAATGCGTCCTCGTCGGCTCCTTGATACCGGAAGCTCACATCCCGGAATTCCACGGTGCCAGCATTTTCTTCCGGCAGGTGGGAACAGGATTCCTTATCCTTGATAACCGGCTCGGTGGAGAGAACTTCTGCAATACGGTCGCCGGAAACCGCGGCCCGGGGTACCATAATGAACATCATGGAGATCATCAAAAAGCTCATGATAATCTGCATAGCGTACTGCATAAAGGCCATCATGTCGCCAACCTGCATCTGGGAGTCGGCGATCTGATGAGAGGCTACCCACACAATGACTACACTGGTGCAGTTCATAATGAGCATCATAGCAGGCATCATAAAGGTCATCACACGGTTGACAAAACGATGGGTTCTGGTGAGATCGCGGTTGACAGCATCAAAACGGTCGGTCTCAAACTGACGGGTACCAAAGGCACGGATTACCATGAGGCCGCTGAGGTTTTCTCGGGCCACCAGGTTCAGTTTGTCGATGAGCTTTTGAATGGCCTTGAATTTGGGTTTGGCAATGGAGAAGATCACCGCCACCATGCCAATGAGGACAATACAGGTAACGGCGATGATCCAGCTCATAGAAGTGGATTTTTCCAGCGCCATCATGGTACCGCCAATACCCATGATAGGAGCGTAGCAGATCATGCGGATACCCATCATCAGCAGCATCTGAATCTGGGTCACATCATTGGTGGAGCGGGTGATGAGAGAAGCGGTGGAGTACCGGTCAAACTCGGTATTGGAAAAGCTCTCTACCTTACGGAACACATCCCGGCGAAGGTCTCGGGCTACGCCAGCAGAAACCCGTGCAGAGATCAAGCTCACCAGAATGGTAGCAATGCCTCCCAGCAGAGAAACGATCAGCATCTCCATCCCCACAAAGCTAATGTATTTAAACTGGATGTCCCCAAGTTCCAATCCTAATTCGGTATAGAAGCTGCCTGCAAGGGCCGCGCCGGTTTGAAGGCGCATAGAGGGGTCGTTGGCCAAGGCCTTTTTTCGGGCGTCCTGTAAAACAGAATCGGGAAGCTGGTCCAGCATAGGCTGCATAGCATACAGCTTTTTGAAATCCATTTGGGTGACATCGGTGTCCTCGGTATCTCCGCTGGTTTCCTGGTTGTTCTGGCCAGAAGATTCCGCCAGACTTTCCATAGTATTGATGAAGGTCCAGCCAGCGGTTCCAAAAGCCAGATCCATTTCATCCAGGGTATCCGCATCGGTGTCCTGGCGAACCCATACGTTCCCATCTCCCAGGTCAGGGTAGATCTGATTATAAGGAGTGCCGGAAACATCGGTATCGCTGCCGGAGAACAGCTGATAATGGCTGTTTAACAGGTCTTTTTCATCTTCTGTCATAAAGGTCTGTAAAAAGGTCATGCCCTGTTCCGAAATGGCGTCCGGCGAAGCATGCTCAATGCCGTTCTGTTGGATGCCCACATTGACGATATCCGACATATAGTTGGGCAGTCGCAGGTCACAGATTGCCTGCATGAACAGCAGGACCACTGCGGCTAGCAGCACGCCCAGATAAGGCTTGCCGTATTTTGCCAGCTTTTTCAAATCTGATCCGTCCTTTCGCTGCAAATTGTCTCGAATTCTCCCTTGAGTTCCTGAATCGTACTGGAAAGGCGTTCCAGCATCTGGATCAGCTTTTCCAGTTCTTCAGAACCATATTGCTGGATCAATCGATCCAGCATATGATTGAACTGTTGCTGACTGGACAACAGCACTTGGTCTCCTTTAGGAGTAACAGTAATTAGTGTAACACGCCGATCTTTCGCAGTGTTTTCCCGCTGGACCAACCCTTTGTCCTCCAGTGTCCGTACAAACTGGGAAACAGCGGGCATCGTCATACACATGGAGTCCCGTAGGCGAGAGACCCGAACTTCCCCATCTTTGCTGAGTTCGTGGATACGCTGCAAAAAGAAAAATTCCCCTGCAGGGAGCCCGCAAACGCTTTGAACGGTGGGCTTTACTCTGCGAAATTCCAGCATGGTAGTAATCAGTGCCCTTCGCAGGGCATCATTCTTTTCCTCCAAGATCAAATTCCACTCCTTTCAGGCGGCTCTGATTGTTTCGTTAAGAACCTTAAATATTAGCGTGGTTAACTATACAACCGAGGTATTGCCGAATCAGGAATAAAATATAAACTTTTTATGAACGAAAAATAGCAAAGTAATTTATGTCATTGAGCAAGGTGGAATAAAAAAGAAAAATACGAAGATTTAACCTTTTTTACTGAAAAACTATTCGTATAGTGCTTCTAGGCAGCCAAAAGAGAAAAGAAATTTGCAGGAGATCAAAAGAAGTTATTCATGAATGCAAGGGGAATATTGACAAAATCCCCGGAATCCAGTATCATTTTTATCGGCGAAAGTTTTTGCAGAAATCTGTAGGAATATTCATCCATAGCGGATGCTTCGCCGGAAATGGAACCCAACAGATGGAGGCTTGTGTTATGACGAAAAAACCCTTTGTTACGAAGGAACAGATTGAGGAAATTGCAAAAAAGTATCCAACGCCTTTCCATATTTATGACGAAAAAGGCATTCGGGAAAACGCACGGCGTCTGAAGCAGGCCTTTTCCTGGAATCCCGGTTTTCGAGAGTACTTTGCCGTAAAGGCTACTCCCAATCCCTTTATTCTGAAAATTTTACAAGAAGAGGGATGCGGAGTGGACTGCTCCTCTTTAACAGAATTGATGATGAGCGATGCTTGCGGTTTTTCTGGCAGTGATATCATGTTTTCTTCTAACGTGACCCCAGCAGAAGATTTCCAGCTGGCAAAGAAGCTAGGAGCCTATATCAACCTGGATGACTTTACCCATATTGACTTTTTGGAAAAAGTAGCGGGCCTGCCCGAGACCATCTGCTGCCGATATAATCCCGGCGGTAAGTTCCAGATCGCCAATAAGATTATGGACAATCCCGGTGATGCCAAATACGGTTTTACCAAAGAGCAGATCATAGAGGGATACCGTATTTTAATGGAAAAAGGTGTAAAGCACTTTGGCCTTCATGCATTTTTGGCCAGCAACACGACCAGCAATGCCTATTATCCTGAGTTAGCACGTATCCTTTTTGAATTGGCAGTGGAGCTAAAGGAAAAGACAGGGGCCGATATTCGGTTCATCAACCTTTCCGGCGGCGTGGGAATCGCTTACCGTCCGGAAGAGGAGGGAAGCGACATTCTTGCCATTGGTGAAGGAGTGCGTAAAGCCTACGAAGAAGTGCTGGTGCCTGCCGGTATGGGAGATGTGGCTATCTTTACCGAGCTAGGACGGTTCATGTTGGCGCCTTACGGAATGCTCATCACCAAAGCTGTCCATGAAAAGCACACCTATAAGGAATATATCGGCGTAGATGCCTGTGCGGCTAACTTGATGCGTCCGGCTATGTATGGTGCTTACCATCATATTACCGTGTTGGGGAAAGAAAATGCCCCCTGTGACCATAAGTATGATGTGACCGGCGGTCTATGCGAAAACAATGATAAATTTGCCATTGACCGGATGCTCCCAAAAATCGATATGGGAGATTATCTGGCTATCCATGATGCCGGCGCTCACGGATTTGCTATGGGATACAATTATAACGGCAAGCTGCGTTCTGCGGAGTTGCTTCTCAAAGAGGATGGCAGCGTGCAGATGATCCGTCGGGCAGAGACCCCTGCGGACTATTTTGCTACTTTTGATTTTACCGGCCTCTTTGATAAAAAGTAAATTAGGAAAAATGAAAGCCTCTGGGGATTCCCAGAGGCTTTTTGCTATATATTAAGCGTTTTCTGTGCTTTCTATATGGGGTGTGGAGGCAGCCTTCAACTGTTTGGCAAAAATTAGGCGGAACAAAAAGCGAACCAAGGGGCCGCAATATAAAAGCTGCCAGAGTAAGGCCATGGGGAGATTGCAGCCAAAGGTGTGAATCCAGGTGCCGAAGCTGGGCTCTTTAAACAGCAGGGTAGCGATGAGGCTCATCACCGGGCACATAATGCAGACGATCATGGTAGAAATCGCATAGGTGATAAGCTGCGGACGGTCGGTAGGCCGCATAAAAGAAAAAGCCAGACGAGCTGCCAGTTTTTCCACTACAAAAAATTCCAATACAAAGGCAATAGGAACCATGATGGGCATTTCGTGGAGTGCCAGCAGAAAGGTTTCGTTGGTGACGCCTCCGGTATTTAAGGCCACATTATACACAATCATCCCATACACCATGATACAGGCCATGATAATGGTGAATACGACATTTTGAAATTTGGTTTTGGGCATAACAGATACTCCTTTTTTCATTTCCTTATTTGGTGCACACAAAAAAGAAACGGCAGCGGAACTTTCGTCTCGCTGCCGTTTCTTCCACGGTGACTACCATTCATTGTTATTGATTATAACACATCTTTTCTTTTTATGTAAGGGTTTTTGCAGAATTTATTTTTTCTGCCAATTCATTAAGATATACCCAGCGCTCCGTTTTTTCCTCCAGCTTGGCTTCCAGTTCCTCTTTTTCTGCAAGCAGGCTGGGAAGTAAATCAAAGCGGCTGGCATTCTCCTCGATTTCCCGTTCCTTTTGCGCAATGGCCTCTTCCAGCGCGGCAATGTCATCGTCGATGGTCTCAAACTCCCGCTGTTCTTTAAAAGAGAATTTCAGCTTTGGCTCTCGCTTGGGCTTTTCCTTCTTTTTGGGAACTTCCTTTTCCTCTGCTTCCGGCTGAGGAACGGCAGCCCGGTAATCGGTATAGCCACCTAAATAAGGAGTCAAGGTGCCGTCCGGCTCAAACACAAACACGTGCTCCGCTGTCCTATCAAGGAAATACCGGTCATGGGATACCGACACCACAGCCCCGGAAAAGCTGTCCAGATAGTCCTCCAAAATAGTCAGTGTTTGAATATCCAGATCATTGGTAGGTTCGTCCAGTAGCAAGATATTGGGGGCAGTCATAAGAATACACAGCAGGTACAGCCGCCGTTTTTCCCCGCCGGAGAGCCTGCCTACCAACGCGTGCTGCATGGCTCCGGGAAACAGAAATTTTTCCAGCATCTGGGAGGCAGTCAGGGTTCCCTCGGGGGTTTCTGCCTGCCATGCAATATCCCGGATAGTATCCAGCACCGTCTTGTTGTCGTCCAGCCCCTCGCATTCTTGAGAAAAATAGCCGATTTTCACAGTTTCCCCAATGCGCACCTCGCCGCTGTCCGGAGGGACGATGCCCTGCATCACTCGCAGAAGGGTGGTCTTGCCGCAGCCGTTGGGTCCAATGATTCCCAGCCGGTCCCGGCGCAAAAGGTTATAGGAGAAATCATGGAACAGCACCTTTTCCCCATACGATTTGGAAACGCTGTCGATCTCCACGATCTTTTTGCCCAGTCGTGTCTGTAAGGAGGAAAGCTCCAGCTCCTGCTCCGGGATGGGCGCTTTAGCTGCGTCTTTCAGTTCTTCAAAGCGGTTCACCCGGAATTGAGCTTTGGTGGTTCTGGCCCGTGCGCCTCTGTGAATCCATTCCAGTTCCTTACGATACAGGGCCTTTTTCTTTCGCAGGGAAGCGGCCTCCATTGCCTCTTTTTCTGCCTTTAGCTCCAGATATTTGCTATAGTTGGCGGGATAGGGAGTCAGAATGCCGTTGTCCAGCTCTACCATACGGTTGCACACCCGCTCCAAAAAATACCGGTCATGGGTGACCATGAGCAGCGCACCGCGATAGCTTGCCAAGTAGGTTTCCAGCCATTCCACTGTGGCGCTGTCAATGTGGTTGGTAGGTTCGTCCAGAATCAGCAGTTCTACCTGCCCAGCCAGGGCCGCCGCCATGGCCACCCGCTTTTTCTGTCCACCGGAAAGGGTGGAGACGTCTTGATCAAAATTAGTGATCCCCAACCGAGTAAGCATGGCACGGCACTCAAACTCTGCGGATTCCTTCTGGTTTTGGGCGGCATGGCGAAGCACTTCCTGCCATACGGTGGTGCCGGGAGTAAAATCCGGGCTTTGGGGAAGATACCCTACCCGCATCCCCGAAGCGGGTATCCTCTTACCGCTGTCAGACTCTTCTATACCGGCACACACCCGCAGAAAGGTAGATTTTCCGGTGCCGTTGACGCCGATGACGCCGATACGATCGCCAGTCTCAATGGTCAGATCCACATGGTCCATCAAAGGCTTTACGCCGTAATTTTTTGTGATTTGCTCCAGTGTTAAAACGATCATGGGTTTTCCTTTCTATGTTATGATTTTCTTCTTAATTCTCTTGCTTTGGCCCCCAGCCGCATGGCAGAGGATACCAGTAAGATCCCCAACGCCAGAGAACCGGCCACTCCCAAGGTGGAGAGCAGGCTTTCCAGAAACAGTTCCGTTTCTCCGTTGATACCGTATTCCATAGTGTAGTAAATGCCCCCTCCAGGCACCAGAGGAAACAGGGCAATGAGCAAAAATACCGTCACTGGTGTTTTGGTAACCCGAGCCATAATTTCACAATATAGGGACAACGCCACTGCCGCCAGAAAATAGGAAGCCACATTGGGCAGGAAGGCAGAGCACAACAGATAGACGCCCCAGGAGATGCCGCCTCCCAGTCCCACCGGGATGAGGCGTTTTCCTTGAATGTTAAAAATGATAGAGTATCCGATACAGCCGATAAAACTATACAAGCAGGGCAGTAGTCCGTCTTTTAAAATAGTAATCCAATCCATAGTGCTCCTCCTTATAGTCCAGGGATTAGCCTTGCCCCATAGACTGCCATGACCGCCCCTAGGGCGATAAACACGGCAATAAGGAACACTTCTGCGATTTTTGCCACACCGGACATCAAATCCCCTGCTAGGATATCCCGAATACAGTTGGTGAGGGCAATTCCTGGCACCAGATTCATGAGCACGCCAATAATAACCTTATCTGCATTGCCTGCCAATCCCAGTTTTACAGAAAGAATAGCCAGCGTACCGATAAGGAAGCTTTCTACCATAAGGGAGAAAAACTGGTTGGCTTCCAGCTTGTTAAGGAGAAATTGGAGCAAACACACTAGTACTCCAATGGGAAAGGCACAGGCTGCATCAAAAAAATTCCCTCCAAAGATCAAGGCGAAAGTGGAGCCCACCAGCGCCCAGCCCAAACAGGTGAGGGGCAGGGAATATACTGGCCTTTTGGGAATTTTAGAGAGCTCCTCCCGCACAGCAGAAAGCTCTGGCTTTTCCCGGCATACCCGGCGGCACAGGTCATTGACTGCCATAACTTTATCAAAGTCCGTTCCCCGAGAACGGACCCGGACACCTTTGGATATGTTTTCCCCTTCCGGGGTTAGAATAGTGGCGATAATAGTGGTGGGAACGCAATAAACTTGACCACTGACGCCATAGGCGGCAAAAAATCGTTCCATAGACTCTTCCACCCGATAGATTTCGGCGCCATTTTGCAGGAGTAGGCGGCCAATATCGGCGGAGAGATTGAGCAATTCATGATAATCCAACACAAAGACCCCTTTAGTTAAGAAAGTAGCAAGGGTAAAAGCTTGGCAAGGAGCACTTACGGTTTCTAAAGAAGCTAGGTCTCTCTGAACGGTACAATACGCTCCGCGCCAAGTATACCACATTTTCTGTTTTGAAACAATCCGCTGCTCTTCTTGCATTTTTGATCCTAATCTCTTATAATATACCCGGAAGCCTCCCTTGTTTTCCGTGCCCCGGAACTGCTTGCAGAACGGTAACGCACTTGTGGGAAACTTTGGTGTGCTTTCCCCAAAATAACGCGCTGCATCCTGATGGAGCAGCAGCAGGAGGAATTATTTATGAAAAACAAATCATCCACCAAAAGCCGTGGCCTGTTCCACAAGGACAATATGCAGGATACGATCTTGCTTTGTCTCTTCATCGCCATTATCCTGGTGCTGGCCTTTACCCCCCTGGGAATGATCCAGCTTCCCCTTATCAAGGCTACCATTCTCCATGTACCTGTCATTATCGGTTCGGTACTGTTTGGACCAAAAAAGGGCGCAGTCTTGGGCTTCCTGTTTGGATTGTGCAGTTTTGTAAGCAACACCTTTACTCCCACGGCCCTGTCCTTTGCCTTTTCTCCTCTGATCCCCGCCCCGGGCACTGACAGCGGCAGCTGGTTAGCCTTGGTGATTTGCTTTATTCCCCGTATCTTGGTGGGCGTGCTGCCCTGGTTTGTGTTCCAGCTGCTGCGCCTTCCCTTTAAAAAGGAAAACTATCAGCTGCGCACGATCCAACTGGTGATTACCGGTGCGGTGGGTGCTTTTGTTAATACCGCTTTTGTAATGGGGCTGATCTATGTGCTGTTCCGGGATGCGTATGCCTCTATGAAGGGCGTGGGTGTTGATGCAGTGCTGGGCCTGATTATGGGCGTGGTGGCAACCAACGGTGTGCCGGAGGCCATTGCCGCCGCGGTACTAACCGGTGCTGTATGCCTGCCTATGCAGCGTCTGATGAAGCGTGACCCGCTGAAAACTGGCGCTCCGAAAGAATAAGCTATACCGAGGTGGAACACTATGATCGTCGCCATTGATATGGGCAATACCAACGCGGTCATCGGCTGTATGGAAGGAGAAAAATTGATTTTTACCTCCCATATCAGTACGGACCGCTCCAAAACCGTGGACGAATATGCCTTCCTTTTTAAAGGCATTTTTGAAATGAACCACATCGACCCCAAAACGCTGGAAGGCGGTATTATATCCTCTGTGGTACCCATGCTGCGCCCAGTGCTTCGGGACGCGGTACAGGTGCTCACCGGGAAAAAGCCCCTGCTGGTGGGGGCTGGGGTGAAAACCGGCCTGAATATCAAAATCGACAACCCGGCCCAGCTAGGCGGCGATCTGGTAGTGGCGGCAGTGGCCGCCTGCGCAAAATATCCCCGCCCTATCGTGATTTTTGATATGGGAACTGCTACTACGGCCTCTGTCATCGATCTGAATGGCAGCTATTTAGGCGGCATGATTATCCCCGGCCTGCGGGTGGCAGTGGACGCCCTTTCTGCTAGAGCCTCCCAGCTTCCCCTGAATATCAGTCTGGAAGCGCCGGAGCACCTTATCGGCACGAATACCATTGACTGTATGCGCTCTGGGGCTATTTACGGCAACGCTGCTATGATCGATGGGATTATCGATCGGGTAGAAGAAGAACTGGGAGCTCCGGTAACAGCAGTGGCCACTGGCAATCTGGTTTCTTTGGTAACGCCGTATTGTGAGAGAAGAATCCATGAAGAGCCGGATCTATTACTGCGAGGATTGGGGTTGCTCTATAAAAAGAACTGCCATAAAGGGAGCGGACTTGTGTCCCAGGAGGTGGAGCCATGATTTTAGCGGTTGATATTGGCAATACCCAAATTGTGGTAGGATGTCTGGAAGGGGGAACCCTTGTTTCTTCCTTTCGCTTGGCTACCGACCGTTCCCGTACGGCGGAAGAATACACACTTCTTCTTTCCGGCATTTTTGCCATGCGGGGAGTTGACACCGCCAATATTGACGGCGGTATTGTGTCCTCCGTGGTACCGGTGCTGCGTCCGGTGTTTCGGGATGCTATGGAACGCATTACCGGTAAACGCCCCTTGATTGTGGGGGCGGGAGTGAAAACCGGCTTGAACATTAAGACAGATATTCCTTCACAGGTGGGAAGTGACCGCATAGTAGATGCAGTGGCGGCATGTGCCAAATACCCCTTGCCTATTATGATTATCGACATGGGTACATCCAGTACTATTTCTGTGATTGACAAAAAGAAAAATTTTCTGGGCGGCATGATTATTCCCGGCCTGCGTCTGGCAGTGGATGCCCTCTCTACACGGGCTTCCCAACTGCCCCAGAATATCAGCTTGGAGGTGCCGGAAAAGATGATTGGCACCAATACCCTGGACTGTATGAAATCTGGGTCGGTATATGGCAGCGCCGCTATGCTAGATGGGCTGATAACCAGAGTAGAACGGGAGTTAGGGGAGCCGGTCACAGTAGTGGCTACAGGGGGAAACATCTCCATGGTGGCGCCCCTGTGCCGGAAAAAGCTCCATGTAGAGCCGGATTTGTTGCTTCATGGCCTTCGGATTTTATACGAGAAGAACCAGAAAAAATGAGCTGACAGGTTATAAAAGCGCCCGTATGGGATACGGGCGCTTTTTCCATATCAGATAAAAAGGAGAAATCTATGACAGAGACAAGAAAAGAACAACTTTCCCGTACCACCCTTTTGTTGGGAGAACCTGCCATGGAACGGCTGTCACATGCCCGGGTGGCGGTATTTGGCATTGGCGGTGTAGGTGGCTATGTGACGGAAGCTCTTGCCCGCAGTGGTATCGGCGCACTGGATCTTATTGATGGGGATACTGTCTCCCTTTCCAATCTGAACCGGCAGATTATTGCCCTACGCAGCACGGTGGGACGGCCTAAAACGGAAGTCATGGCGGAGCGTATCCGGGATATTGACCCGGATATTCAACTGACACTGCATAACTGCTTCTTTACCCCAGACAATGCCGGAGAGTTTGACTTTACCCAGTATGACTATATTGTGGATGCAGTGGATATGGTGACGGCTAAAATCCAACTGGCGGTGCAGGCCCAGGAGGCCGGGGTGCCTATAATCAGCAGTATGGGGGCGGGCAACAAACTGGACCCCTCTGCTTTTGTGGTAAGCGATATTTATAAAACCAGCGTGTGTCCTCTGGCTCGGGTCATGCGCCGGGAGCTGAAAGCCCGAGGTATTCGCAAAATGAAAGTGGTTTATTCCAAAGAGGAACCGCAAAAGATTGAGACCCAAAAGGAGAACGGACGGCATATTCCTGGTAGTATTGCTTTTGTCCCCTCTGCGGCAGGGCTGGTGCTGGCAGGAGAGGTCATTCGGGAACTATCGGGAATCTGATACCCATAAGAAAAGCGCCTCGCAGCATGACGCTTGCGCAGGCGCTTGAAACATCGTATAATAGAGACTGTGTTCAGGGCTTTTTCTTTACGCCCATTCGAGTCTCTGCATTTTGGACAAGATTCATCAAAGAAGCAGCAAATAGGGGATAGTCCTCCGAAAGAGATTCCGGCGTCATAGCAGGAGCGGTACCTTTTTCCAGGCCATCCATTTCTCCGGCCTTTTCTCCCTCTGCTAGGCAGGCCGCATTGGCTTCTGCAATGCTCTGTGCAGCGTCCGCCAGACCGTTGTACAGCTTTTCAGATGCGGCGAACATTCCCTGCGGGTTTTTAGGATTGGCGGAATATAAAAGCCGGAACGCTTTATATACCGACACGTTGAGATAAGCCGAAACCTCGCTGGTAAGGTGCTTGTTATTGCATTTTTGCAGTTCACCAAAAATCACATTGAGAGAATTGGCCAGCAGCTTTTTATTAAGCAGGGGCAAAAGGCTTCCCCGCATCCGGTTTTCCTTGCCTGCCGCATCTGGTTCCGGAATATCCTCCAATGTAATGGTAGCTCCCGTTTTATCCGGTGAGCGGCCCAACAGATAGTCGCAGGAAACCTGATAATAATCTGCTGCACGGACCACAAAATCCAGTCCGCATTCCCGTATTCCCTTTTCATAGTGGGAAAGAAGTGCTTGAGAAACCCCCAGTTCCTCTGCCGCTTTCTTCTGGCTGAGCCCCCGCTCTTTCCGCAAAAGAGTCAGAATCCTCGGAAAATGCTTGTTCATAGTCTCCTCCGCCCATTGTATTTTGGCCCGTTGATAATACTGGTTTCTAAGATAAACCGTCGAAAAAACTCGAATAACGTACAGTAAAGTATACCGCAATTACAACATTTTGTAAAGCGCTATATATAGTATATTTTTTAAAAAGGAGCACATTTTATGAAATCCTATCTCATCCATCTGATCCGTCACGGCGCATCTGCCGGAAATTTACAGGGACAATATATTGGCCGCACCGATTCACCTCTTGCTATGGAGACGGTAAAATCCCTGGCTGAATTGAAAAGTAAATATGAATATCCACCGGCTGACGCTTTTTACACCAGCCCCAGCACCCGTTGCCGGGATACACTGACCATTTTGTACCCCGGGGAAAAGCAGGTGGATATACCCGGGATGGAGGAATGTGATTTTGGAGACTGGGAGGGTAAGACAGCTTCAGAATTGGAGAAGAGCGACCCCGCTTTTGCTCAGTGGATGGCAGGTGGCCCTCAGGTGTCCCCGCCCAACGGGGAGGACGGCGCAGTATTTATGCATCGGGTATGCGCAGCTTTTGAAAAATTAGTGGAGGACCTGATCCGTTCCCATACCTACCGGTCGGTATTGGTGATTCCCGGTGGTGTAATGATGACTATCCTCAGTGCCTATGGCCTTCCCAAAGCTCCTTTCTATGATTGGATGTGTGAGCCGGGATGCGGATACTCCCTGCGTATCACTCCCAGCCTGTGGATGCGGGGGATGGTGGCAGAAGTATTTGAGACATTACCCCGTAGTGGTGAGGAACCGGCTCCCGTGGATCATACCGTCATCGATTTGGCCCGAGAGGCTGCTGATCGGGCATATGGCAAGCATGAGGAAAAAAAGGAACCTTCTTCTGAGGAAAAAGAATAATCAGAAACTAAAAATCGCCATGGACTTTTATAGGACCCATGGCGATTTTTAACTGGCGATACATTCTTTGTCGATGATGATCTTGCCTTTTTTCAAACTGCATTTCTCCTTTTGTAGTCAGCCGGTTGCTTGCCGGCCCGTTCGCATTTTTCTCTTTTATCATACCGAAACCTATAGAAAAAACAATAGCAGTTCATCCGGTTTTATTGACTTTTTCTCCGGTTTCTTGTACTCTGATAATAAAATGGAAAAATCCTTGAAGGGAGAAGAGGTCATGTATAGCGTCCATTATTGCGAGTTTTCCAAGCAAAATCCCAGTACGGATGTGATTTACCGCCCTTCTGGAAGCGGTGATTGGCTATTTTTGCTGTTTCTTGCGCCTATGAGCGTTACTTTTACAGACCATATGGAAATTGCAGAAGCGGGTAGCTGCCTGCTTTATTCTCCGGATGCTTACCAGAATTACCATGCGGTAGGGAATTTCCGGAATAGCTATGTCCATTTTGCAGCAGGAGAAGATTCTCCTGTGTCCTACGGGATTCCTCAAAACTGTATTTTTTATCCCGCTTCCCCCGATTCCATCAACCGACAGATTAAAACATTACAAGCAGAATATCTCGCGCCAAGTCCTCATTCGGAGGAAATGACGGACTTGCTCCTGCGCCAGCTGCTGATTACCACCAGTCGTTTGGTGGAAAAGGGACGTCATCCGGCAGATCCTTTGCGTATTCAGTTTCAGCAAGCCCGCCTTACGATTCTTTCACGATGTGAGGAAAACTGGGATATTCAGCGGATGTGTACCTTGGTGAATATGGGGAAGAGCCAGTTTTACAGCTACTATCGCCGCTTTTTTAATGCTTCGCCCAAGGATGAGCTTTTGGCTGCACGGATGGATCGGGCAAAAAATCTTTTGACCAATGAAGCTATGCAGGTGCAACAAGCGGCAGCATTATGTGGTTTTAAAAGTATCTGTCATTTTACCCGATATTTTCGGGCGGTATGTGGTTGCACACCGGGAGAATATCAACACCAAGCTATTCGTCGATGACAGGCTATTCACATATAGTTTTCAATATTATTACAAAAAAATAATTGAAACCTACAGGAAAGATGTGTATAATGTAAAGAAGAGTTTTGAAAAAGAGATAAAAGGCGGTGACAGGTATGACACGAAAGTTGGCAATTTTGATACTTCCTTTGCTGTTGTGCCTCACCGGCTGTACGTCAAAGGAAGAGGTTCGGGAAACAGCAATTCAGCAATTTGATATTTGCCAAACGGCTGTGGAAGAAGCGCTGCGTCCTTACCTGTTCGTTTTACAGGATGATACCAATCCGGAGGATAATTACGAAGGTTCGGATTATTATGTTCGATATCTGTCTGTATCGGTAGATAGTAATACCGAAATTTCCATTATTTTGGAGAATCCCCTCAACCGACTTCGTGATAATGAAAGTCGTGTTTCAGTTTCCCTAAGCCACAGTTATTCCGGGGAGAAGGATACTCTTCCAACCAGCCAAACCGAACTGTTTGCTTCCGTAGTACAAGCTACAGGAAATACGGCAGTCACAGAAGATTTGTGCCGTAACGTATTGGAAGATGCCCAGACAAAAGAAAATTCATCCGATGGTTCCTACCGAGAAGGGGAGTATACTTCTGAGAAGGATGGAATCTATTTGTATTATTATGATGATGGGGAATTGTCTTGGAGTCTCACTTATGAGGGAACTCTTCCCCCACTAGAGAATTCTTCTGAGGAAAATAGTGGATGAGTCCTCATATTTTTCCTTAGTTGGTCATATACTTTTGCAATAGCGCAATTCAGGAGGTTTATTTAAAATGTCATTTCATGAAACAAGCGTTGAAAAGTTGTCCATAAATCCTTTCACCTTGATTAATAAGGGCTGGATGCTTCTTACTGCTGGAAATGAAAAAGCTCATAATACCATGACTGCCAGTTGGGGAAGCCTGGGAGAGCTTTGGGGTAGTTACGTTTCTACCATTCATATCCGGCCGCAGCGGTATACGCTGGAATTTATTGAAAAACAGGATTTTTATTCCGTTTGTTTTTTTGAGGAAGAATATCGGAATGCTCTAACTGTCTGTGGCAAGGTTTCGGGCCGGGACTGCGATAAAGACAAAGAGGCTGGACTTACTCCCCTTTTCGATCAGGCCGCTCCTTATTATGCGGAGGCAAAGTTAGTGTTTATTTGTCGTAAGCTTTATAAGCAGGATATGAGAGAAGAGTGTTTTCTGGACCGTAGAATTTTGGATAAACATTATTCTGCGGGAGATCTGCACCGTACCTTTATTGGTGAAATCGTAAAGGTATTGGAAAAAGATTAAGTGGTGGGCACACTTTAAAATTAGTGATTTAAAAGGCTTCCCAAGAGATAGCGATCGCTTATCTTGGGAGGCCTTTTTAATTTGCAGGAATCATTGTTAGTGGTATTAGTGTGATAGTACAAATATACTTATCAAAATACAAATTGTTTGTTTAGAACCTGAAATAAACAAAAGAGGCTGGTATACTAAAAATAGATAAATGGCTTTTATAGAGAAGCCGATTATTAAAAAGGTAGTGTCAAATGAGTTATGAAAAACCGAAGCCTAAGAAATAGGCTCAGATTGAACCTTGAAAATCGCAGATATGATGTTTGATGGCAGCTTACGCCACCCTTGACAGCACACAAAAGCAATGC
>CALWVH010000087.1 GCA_944384915.1 uncultured Clostridia bacterium
GCAATTTGAAACACAGATGATCTCCCAGGCAGCGTGAGTGAGCATCCCTCAGCATTTCTATGATTCATTCCGTTTTTTCTCGCTTTTTCGTGTCCGTTTTTTCGGGAAGGGCTCACGTCGTCTGCAGCAAAGACCATCTGCCAAGAAAGGGTTTTTACCACATCGCCGACACGTGCGGAAATCTGCTCCATCTCGTCGGTGAATACAGGATAGTTGACGAAGGGGGCGACAACGATGCCGTCGCGCTGGGTCAGATATTCCACCTGAGTTTCCGTGCCCCAGTCCTCCTGCCATTCGAGCTCCAGCTTGGTGTAGTTGGGGGTATAGGTAGACCAGCCGCCATAGCTCAAAGGATTATCGTTATATTCTTTGACCCGGTAGTTGGGGCTTAGACCATTGGCATTGAACATATTGCCGCTGGTTCCCTTGGCCAGGTTATTCCCGCCGGGAAGGTCCAGAGTAGTATCCAGAAGATACTGCATACCATTCTCCAGAACATAGGGATTATTGTTCTCATCCAAATCCCAGACAACACCTTTAGGCCCGTTGTTCATTTCCATCAGGACTTCAGGATCATACATGGCATCTACGAAAGCCATTGCTTTTTCTGGATATTCGGTAGCTTTGCTGACAGACCAGGACCAAGCCTGACCGGTCGGGCGAATGTCTGCGTACAGGATTTTTGCATTCTGCGCCATGACGGGCATGAACCCTATGCCGTTGTTCAGGTTTTCCTGATTATTGAAAGAGCCGACACCCCAGGGCCACAGGGAGAAGAGAACACGACCTGCCGTATATTTCGCCTGGGCATCGTCAAACCGCTGGGTCATGGAGTCAGGGTCCAGAAGGCCCATCTGGTTTGCCTCGTAGAAGAAATGGATGGTCTTGAGGTACCAGCTGTCCTCCGCCAGAAGAGAACTAACCTTGTTGTTCTGTGTGTGGTCAATTTCCACTAGTGCGGCTTCATTGGGAATGTTGATGCCGTTCAGGTTGCCGATACTGCCGCCAAGCATGAGATGAGCACGGTCCCAGTCCTGCCAGAGGGACAGTCCATAGACTTTTTGGCCGTCCTCAGTGGTGGGGTAAAGATCCTGCATCTGCTTGAGAACTGGAAGATAATCCTCCCAGGTTTCAATGGTAGGCGCTCCGATTTCCTTGTACAGGTCGTATCGGAGCACTGGGCCGAAATTCAAATTGCCCTTGGTGATGGGTTCCGTCAGAATGGTAGAACCGACGGAATAGGCTTTTCCGTTGCCATCGCTTACATAATCAGCGTAGTAGCGCAGAGAGGCATTGGCGTTTTCATAAATGTGGGGAACGTATTCCTGATAATCGTCGTAAGCGAGAAGCATATCGCCAGCCACAGCGTTGATTACCTGGGTATTTTCCTTAAATACCACCAGGTCGGGCAGTTCGCCGCTGGCCATGAGAGCCTGGAGCTTCTGTTCGCCCTGGTCGCCCGCAGCGAGAACCTCAAGTTCTACGCCGACTTTCTCTCGGATAATATCGGCGGCCCAGCCTTCCCACAATCCGGAAGTGTTGCTGGGAAGGGAGAATACTTCCAGACTGACGACCTCTCCATCGTCAGCCGCTGCCGGTTCGCCGGAAGAAACGGTTTCGGCGTTGCCGCCGGAAGAGCTTTCCGTCTGAGAGGAGCTGTCGGTGTTGCCGCCGCATCCGGCAATTCCCAGAAGCATTGCTGTTAAAATGGCTGCGCTTAAAAACTTTTTCATAGGAAGATCCTTTCCGGAGCACGTGGCTCCTTATGTGTTTTGGTTAACGGTTATCAAGGCGGGCGGGAATCCCGCCGCCGTCGATACGAAAATCAGCCTTTGACGGCACCGATCATGATGCCGCCAACGAAGAACCGCTGAAAAAAAGGGTAGACCAGCAGGATGGGGATGACGACCACCATGGAAACCGTCATTTTAATGGAGGTCGGCGTCAGCAAGGTGGACACGTCGATATTGGAGCCGCCCTGGCTCGCCGCCTGGCGCAGGGTGTCCGCCAGGGAGTTTGCTTCATTAAGGTACTGATAGAGCATAAACTGGAGGGAATAAAGGTTCGAGTCCGTCATGAGGAACAGGGTGTCCATAAAGGAATTCCACTGGTTTACTGCGCTGAACACGGCAATTGTGGCGATAATGGGCTTGCTCAGCGGGACAATAAGGACGAAGAATTTCCGCAGATAACCCGCACCGTCCAGGTCCGCCGATTCCTCCAGGGAGGCGGGGATGCTTTCCACATAGGTTTTGAAAAGAATCAGGGAGAAAGGGGAGACGATGGACGGGATAACGTAGGCCCAGAAGTTGTTGGTCATCCCCAGGTTTTTCATATTGATGTACCAGGGAATGATGCCGGCGTTAAAGTACATGGTGATGACTACGAAGCGGTACCAGATTTTCCGCTTCCAAAGCTCCTGCTTGCTCAGGGCGTAGCCGAGGAAACAGGTGCCCAGCAGAGTGCCGATGGTGCCGAGAACCGTCCTGCCGAGAGAGACCAGGGCAGAATTCCCCAGTCCTTTTACCTTCAGGATTTCTACATAGTTGCCAAAATGGACGCCCTTTGGGAGTAGAAGAATCTGTCCCCTGGAAACCAGGTCATTGTCGCTGATGGTGTTGATAAGCAAGTAGTAGAAAGGGATAATGCAGGCCAGCGTAAACAGGGCGAAAACCGTGTAGTTGATTACCTGGAACAGCACTTCGCCGGCCGTCAGACTTTTTTTCTTCATATGCCAACCCCTCCTAAATGACCGACTCGCCGCGGAAAACCCTGGACATCCCATTTGCGATGAAGAGCAGCGTGACGCTGATAATGGATTTCAGCATGCTGATGGCTGTGGCGAAGGAATAGTTGTACCCGGTCATGCCCTGGTTATAGACGTAAAGGTCAAGCACCTCGATGTATTCCTTGTTCATGGCGTTCTGGAATACGAAATACTGTTCCATACCGTTGTTAATAAGGTTCGCGATGGACATGAGCAGCAGCACGAAAAAGGTAGGCAGCAACCCCGGTACGGTGATGTACCAGATTTTCTGAAGCCGTGACGCGCCGTCCACTTCGGCGGCTTCGTACTGCTCCTGATCGATCCCGGCCAGCGCGGCAATGTACATAATGGCATTCCAGCCAAGTCCCTTCCAGGTCCCCCACAGCCACATGGTGAGCCAAACATGGTCGGAGGAGGCAAGGAAGTTGATCCCTTCTTCCACCAGCCCCAGCCCGACCAAAAGGCGGTTAATCATGCCGTCGTTGACGGAGAACATGGCATAAGCCACCGAGTAAACCAGAACCCAGCTGATGAAATTGGGAACGGTAGTCAGCGTCTGGACCACCTTACGGAAGGGCATGCATTTAAGTTCCGCAAGGAAGATTGCGAAAATCATGGGGAGGGGGGAGGTAAGGATTCCCAAAAAACTCATGGCGAAGGTGTTCCGCATGACCCGGATAATGTCCTCGAAAGCGTACTTGTCTGCGAACATCTGGGTGAAATACTGGAATCCCACAAATTCACAGCTGAACAGCGGCCGCCCCGGTTTATAATTGAAAAAAGCGTAAATCCAGCCGTGCAGCGGCAGGTAGGAAAAGAGAAACACCAGCAGCAGAAACGGCAGAATCAGCAAGAACAGCCGGAAGCCTCTCTGCTGAAGCAGCGGTTTTTTCTTCATCCTTTCTTCCTCCTTTGTTTTGATTTATTGCTAACATTATAACAATTTTGTACGGAAAATAAAATATATCTGCTTTTACTTTTGGTAGTGGTGTTTTGACATTTTGATGGTTTTATATTGTATTTATTCGATTTTTGAGGTAAAATAAGTAATATCATCAAAAAAGGAGGGGCTGGAGTGAAGCAGTCTGCGATCTGGAAAAATATCCGGCTGTTCAGCTGGAGAAGCGTTTTCTTTCGGTACCTGTTCAGTCTCATGTTCATCATTCTGCTGATTTTTGTTCCGTATACCATGATTATTTATTATGTATCCGACGATATGCTTGCCAGTGAAATTTCCGCCCAGTCCTCCAGCAACGCGCTGAAATCCAAAATGATTTTTGACCTGCTCAACTCCAGCTTCGCCAACCACTACGCTCTGGCAGCGGATTCCACGGACGCTGCCGCTTTTTTGTCGGCGGAGGAGAGGGGAATTCCGGCGGCGGAGACTTTGAGCGTACAGAACCTCCTCCGGTCCATCAAACGGAGCGATGAGTCGGTGGAAGAAATTATGGTTTACAGCACCATAAATAAGAATTTTATTACCACCGACCGGATTGCCGCTTATGACGGAAGCGAGCCGGAAACCTGGATCAATACCTACCGCGCGTCCAAGCTCCCGTTTTTAATGTTTCCGCGAAAGCTGCATTCCGATTCCTTCGATTCTATCTTTACGGTGCAGGAGCTCTACGACAAAGCGGGACGGACCATCGGTATTTTCTGTATTCAGTCCCGATACCGCGATTTTGAGGAAATGGTGCGGCAGTCCTTTGGGGAGGACCCGGACCGGATCTTTATCGTCAGCGACCTGGGGCTCATCCTGTATAGCAACGAGTACAGCCGGATCAATACCCTGATGTTTGAGGATCCGGACATTTACAGCGCGTTCCTCTCGGCCAAGGAAACAGAAGGGAGCACGCTGTTCTGGGGAGATTCCATTATTTCCGTTGCGAAAAGCGGGGACTCCGATTTGATTCTAATGTCCTTCACCAGCCGTGCCAAAATACTGGGGGGCTACCATTGGCTTAATTTTCTGATGGGAATCGGCAGCATGCTGGTGCTTCTGGTGGCGATGATCAGCGCGCTGTTTATTGCGGTGAACCATTACCGGTCCGTTTCCAGCGTCCTTCGGGCGATCCAGGATACCGAGGATCCCGATGCGCTGGGAAAATCCCGCCTGCGCAGCGAATTCTTTTACATCATTCACTCGGTAGCGTCCAGCGCGAACAAGAATCAGGAATTGGACGGAGAGCTGGCGGAAACCATCCGACGGCTGAAGCACGCCCAGTTCTGTGAATTGCAGGCGCAGATCAACCCACATTTCGTGTTTAATACGCTCCAGCTGATTAATCTGAGCATCCTGCGGGAAACCCATGCCGATACGCCGGCTACCCGGCTGATCTCCCTGTTTTCTCAGCTGCTTCATTCGGCCTATGACACAGACAATGTTATTGTCACGGTGGAGGAGGAGATTCAGAACCTCCGCACTTTTACGGAAATTCAGTCCATTCGTTATAAAGGGAGGCTGAAAACAGATTTTCAGATAGACGAAGCGTGTCTTTCCTACTGTACTCTGAAACTGATGCTCCAGCCCTTTGCGGAAAATTGTATGGTGCACGGCTTTTGTTCAGATGGTCGGGAATGGAGGCTGCGGATGACCTGCATCCTTCAAAACGGGAATCTGATTTTTACAATTTCTGACAACGGCTGCGGCATCCCGCCGGATCAGCTGCGGGAGATCCGGCAAAAGCTCAAATCACCCAACATAGCCGGGCAAAATATTGGCATTTCAAACGTAAACCAGCGCCTGTTCCTTCTTTTTGGAACCCGCAGCTCCGTCCAGGTGGACAGCAAGCCAGGAGAGGGGACGAGTATTACCATCCGTCATCCTGCCAGGAAAGATCACCCAATGGATAGAGTCAATAACCGCCTGACCGGCACCCATCCCCTTTGATCCGTAGAATGGCCGTCCCCCTCAGAGGGCGGCAGCACTTTTGTTGCAGAAAATAAGAGTCAGGCTTGGCTCTTGGGGGAATCGGCCAGACCAGTGTGGCGCCGCAGAAGATTTTCCGCCTGAGTGGGATTCCAGTAATGACCGTTTAAGAAGTTCGTTTAATTTTTGCATAATATTATCTTGTTTGTCAAATGATTTTTTATCGGATTTTTGATAAGAAAAAACCAGCCCGAAAAACCGGGCTGGTTCCGTCAAATGATGTGAAGAATGTTATTTCTTTCTGCGAAGGGTGAGAGCCGCTACC
>CALWVH010000088.1 GCA_944384915.1 uncultured Clostridia bacterium
TTTTGTTTTAAGGTGATAAAATAGCAGATGTGTATATAACAAAAAAACGACTACCCTATTGGGTAGCCGTTCAAAGTGTTGGCGTCTTTCTATCGTCCCGGGCCGTCACCAGCCAAGTATTGTCGACATCAACGAGCTTAACTTCTGTGTTCGGGATGGGAACAGGTGGACCCTCGTTATCATCAACACCAACTATTTTGTTTTGCCGTCGTTCCTGACGGCTTCAATATAATATCATATCTGGAAGAGAAATGCAACCCCTTTTTTCGATTTTTTTCAAAAAATTTTTAAAAAAGTATTTTTGAGGGTTTTATACCGATATAAAGGGCATAAAATGCAGGCAATCTTCTTATTTCTGTTTACTGTTTCTTACATCTTGACTTTTGCCCCAAAATCACGTACAATAACAAACGTACCTATTGTCTCGGGTACAAGAGTCGCTGACAAAGAGAAGCAAACAAATTCATAACGAGGTGTAGCGCAGTTGGTAGCGCGCCTGCTTTGGGAGCAGGATGTCGCAGGTTCGAATCCTGTCACCTCGACCAAGTCGAGAGCCTCGACGCGCTGGTCGCGTTCGAGGCTCCTCTTATTTTAGCGATTTCCCCTTTTGCGGCTACAGAAATCCTTCTCAATAGCATCCTTCCAATGTGCATCTATAGGGGCGCTGCATCGAACAGCGGATACGGCCTCTCCTACCACTTGGTAGTTGAGCCGAGTGCCTGCACTGTCACAGTGATAATTTACCGCTCGATCGGGAGCAATCCCCAGGTGGCCTGCTGTCTCCACTGCGTCGATATTGGCGCCCAGGAAGAGAAACTCCCAGCCATACTTTTCTTTTTGTCTCTGAATCATATTTTTGACTTTCTGGGCGGAATAGCGGCGGCTGGCGTTTTCCATGCCGTCGGTGGTGATAACGAAGAGGGTGTGCTCCGGTACGTCCTCTCTGCGGGAATACTTATGGATATTCCCAATATGGTGGATGGCTCCGCCGATGGCATCCAGCAGGGCGGTACAGCCCCGGACATAGTACTCCTTTTCTGTCATAGGCCGCACCTGCTGGATCTTTACCCGGTCATGGAGCACTTCCGCCCTGTCGTCGAAAAGGATAGTGGAAACAAAGGCATCTCCCGGCACCTTGGCCTGCTTTTGCAGCATGGAATTAAAGCCGCCGATGGTGTCCTTCTCCAGTCCTTGCATCGAGCCGCTGCGGTCCAGGATGAATACTAACTCTGTTAAATTCTTTTTCATACTAAAATCCCCCTATACGGTGTTGTTTGTTTTACAATCACAGTATAGAGGGATTTTGTGTTTGATGGGTCGCTTTACAGGCGACAAATTATTTCCGCAGAATTTTCCCTATGGCTTTGCCTTTAGCCAGTTCATCTACTAGTTTATCCAGATACCGGATGTCCCGCATGAGGGGGTCCTCAATGGTCTCTACTTGGACGCCGCACACCTTACCGGTAATTAGAGCGCGGTTGGGATTCATGGTAGGGGCATTGCGAAAAAAGTCACCGTAGCTGGTGTCGGACTGCTCCAGCCGGACAATATCCGATGGAGAGTATCCGGTGAGCCAGGAGGTCACCTCATCAACCTCTTGTCGGGTACGGCCCTTTTTTTCGGCCTTATTTACCAGTAGAGAATACAGTTTTGCAAAGGGCATCTGCGTCACATCGGTACGGGGCATGGCGTCAACCTCCCAGCAGGCTCTGATCAAAGGCAAACAGAGCCTCATTGATCTCGAAAATGTTGTAGTTTTGGTGGGCAATAAAGTACTCTACAATAATGTCGAATTTGCTGGCATGGGAGAAGGCGAAGCCTGCCTTCCCCAGCATCTCCCGGGCCTCCTCCAACGGTAGCTCCAGCGCAATGGCAAAGGCCATAGCGGTGGGCTTAGAGGGCTTGTAGTGGACATCGGAACGTATTTTGGAAAAGAGCTTGCGGTCAATGTTGGCCTTTTTATAGCATTGGGCGTCGGTCATGCCCCGCTCGTCGATCTTTCGCAGCAGCATCTGGGAAAAACTCTCGTCTAATTGGCCCAACGCCTCATCCAGGCTTCTAGGAGCGGCTGCACTGGGGAAGGATTCCCACAGCTCTGCCGCCATGGGACTGGCACAGGGAGCCTCAAAGGTCATACTCCGGCGGCGTTGTTCCTCCCGGCTGTCAGTATGTTCTGCCACATATCGGTCATCGATATAGGAGGCGATATCGGCAAAGAGTTTTCCACCGATGGTGTAGGCCGCACGATCAAAGATCACTAAGTACACCGTCATGTCGTGGGCCAACAGGAAGTTCCCAATGGTATCTACGGCGATCTTGAGGGCTTGATCCTTGGGGTAGCCGTATACCCCGGAGGAAATTAGAGGGAACGCTACCGTCTGGCAATGGTAAGACAGGGCCAGTTCCAGAGAGGAGCGGTAGGCAGAGATCAACAGCTCCCGCTCTCCGTGGCGGCCGCCCCGCCAGATAGGGCCTACGGTATGGATTACATAAGAGGCAGGCAAGCGGTAGCCTTTTGTAATCTTGGCCTGCCCTGTTTTACAGCCGCCTAAAGCGCGGCACTCTTGCAGCAGTTTTGGGCCGGCAGCACGGTGAATAGCGCCGTCTACCCCCCCGCCGCCCAACAGGCTTTCATTGGCGGCGTTGACGATGGCGTCCACCTTCATGGTGGTAATATCGTTGCGCACAATATGAAGGGGCATAAGAACACCTCCTTGGTTGATGGCCTTATTATAGCATGAGCCGCTTCGTCTGACAATCAGAGGCAAAGCAGCGACATATGAGAAATCTTTTTAAATGAAAGTCAGACTTTGTCTCCCCTATGATGCTAGCGGCATAGAAATGCCGCCCATTTTCCCGGATAGTCCTTCCAATGATTGTGCCAGTAAAGGAGACGCTCCACATATTCCTTTGCCCTGCGTTCTACTGCGTCCCAGCAAGATTCCAGTCCCAGTCTGCGCACAATCGCCGTAAGCTCATACAGGGGGAACCCCAGCGTATGGCCGGGGGTGTGTACCACACTGCACCCCTGCCCTACTGCGTGGCATAGGGCAATGTCCTCTAAAGAGGATATTTCACGGGCAAGAGCATGACAGTCTAAAATGGCCCGCTGTGCTGGCCGCATCTTTATTTCTCCGGACGCCCAAAGCCAGGATGCTTCTACTGCCTGCCTGGGACGGGTCTCCGCAGGGTATTTGCTTTCCAGCGTATCTACGCCCTCCTCCGCTAACTCTAGGGCCCACAAAACCAATGCCCGGTGCTCTTCGCCGGAAGCTAAAAAGGAAAGCTCCTGCAAAATAGGATTCTCCTTGGAAAACAGCACCTGATTTTTCCGTTTGTATTTTTGCTGTACTTCTTCTAACCAGTCTGTCACGTTACACCCCTCCTATCTTTTTAGTATGGAAGATCTTTCTGCAATTTGCAAGGGGATTTTCCCGTGGATTTTTCCAAAAGGTATGGTATACTGGTTTTATAAAGAAAGAAAATGGCTTTGTATCCACAGTTTTCAGGAGGACACCACGTATGATCGTTTATTTTTCAGCTACCGGCAATAGCCGGTATTGCGCCCAAATGTTGGCAGACCGTCTAGGGGAGGATTTGACAGACGCCTTTCACTTTGTCCGAGACGGGATTCAGCCGGAGCTGACTTCCACTTCTCCCTGGATATTTGTAGCCCCCACCTATAGCTGGCAGATGCCCCGTTTTTTTCAGGAGTTTATCCGCAGTGGGGCGTTTTCTGGAAGCCGGGAAGCATATTTTGTCCTTACCTGTGGCGGGGAAACAGGCGGGGCTGATAAAAGCTTAAAAGCCCTTTGTCAGGAAAAGGGGTTTGTATACCGGGGATTACTGGAAGTGGTGATGCCGGATAATTACATCGTCATGTTTCGCGCCCCTGGCAAAGAGGAAGCCCAGCGCATGATACAAGCTGCCCGTCCAGTAATAGAAGCAGGAGCGGAGCATATCCGTCGTGGGGAGCCTTTTCCGGATAAAAAGAAAAAGTGGGGAGATTCCCTCAAATCTGGCCCGGTTAATCAGGGATTTTACCGGTTCTTTATTAAATCCAAGGCGTTTCGGGTCACAGACAAATGCATCGGCTGCGGAAAGTGCGAAAAAAATTGTGTGCTCCATACCATCCATATGGAAAAAGGGCGTCCGGTATGGGGAGAAAACTGTACCCAATGTATGGCCTGCATTTGCGGCTGCCCGGTAAACGCCATTGAATACGGAAATAAAACCCAAGGGAAAGAGCGCTACCAGTGCCCGCCCTATGAAGGGTAAAGGAGGATTTAGATGCTGGCCTATACGTCGTATATGGAAAAAGGAAAATTTCAACTGTTGGAAAAGCCCCGTCCCATTTTGCAGGACAGCCGGGACGCCATTGTCCGGGTCACCCTTTCCAGCATTTGTACCAGCGACCTGCATATCAAGCACGGTTCTGTGCCTCGGGCGGTGCCGGGAATCACGGTAGGCCATGAAATGGTAGGGGTAGTGGAGGAAATCGGAGAAAAGGTTTCCACGGTGCGCCCCGGGGACCGGGTGACGGTCAATGTGGAGACTTTTTGCGGAGAGTGTTTTTTCTGTCAAAACGGCTGGGTAAACAACTGTACTGACCCCAATGGAGGATGGGCTTTAGGATGCCGTATCGATGGCGGTCAGGCAGAATATGTCCGGGTACCCTATGCTGACCAAGGGCTGGATAAGATTCCCCCTCAGGTTTCCGATTTACAGGCTCTACTGGTGGGGGATGTGCTGGCCACCGGTTACTGGGCGGCACAAATCGCGGAGATCCATCCCGGGGATACCGTGCTGATTATCGGCGCGGGCCCCACCGGGCTGTGTACCCTGCAATGTGCGCTTCTGCATCAGCCGGGGCAGGTGGTGGTGTGCGAAAGCGACCCCCTTCGCCGCAGATTCGTTGCCGAGCACTATCCCCAGGTAGAGGTGGTGGCCCCTGAGCAGGCAGAAGACCGAGTAAAGGCGTTGAGTCTCCATGGCGGTGCGGACGCGGTTTTGGAGGTGGCGGGTACGCCAGAGAGCTTCCAGCTGGCATGGCAATGCGCCCGTCCCAATGGAGTGGTGACCATTGTCGCCCTGTATGACGGCCCCCAGACTCTGCCTCTGCCGGATATGTATGGAAAGAACCTGATCTTTAAGACCGGCGGCGTAGACGGCTGCCATTGTGGAGAGATTCTGGAGCTCATCGCTGCCGGAAAAATTGACACCACACCCCTGATTACCCATACCTATCCCTTAAAGGATATCGAGGCCGCTTACGACCTGTTTGAAAACCGCCGGGATGGGGTTATTAAAGTGGCGATTTCTAACTAACATCCATAGATACCCAAAAGAAGGCTCTGCCGGATCTTGAAACGATCCAGCAGAGCCTTCTTTCTATATTTTATTCCTTCCCCTGAAAACCGGTCAAACGCAGCATGGGGGTATCCTTACCAAAAGCGGTTACCGTTACCAGCTTCGTTTCGCCCGGCAGCAAATAGAAGTAGTTATCGTCAAAGAACAGGAAGTTTTTCCCATCCGGTTCCCGGCTGTCTTCCAGCTTGAGGCCCACAACCGCCTGGGTCCCTGTGTTTTTCAGGAAAACCTTCCAAATTTCCGGCTTTTCCCCTTTTTCCATGGATACGGAAACCTGGGGTGCCTCCATAGCGAGCAGCGGAGCCAGGGTGGATTTGGTGAACAGATAGCGGTTTTCTGCCATGGGCATCCCGTCGGCGGTACCTTCCAAAAGCAGGAAGAAAATATCTGTTTTTACTTTTCCCATGTCGCAGTTGAGTACTCCGGCACACGCGGCCTTTTCTCCGCCTGCCTGGGCGGTGAATTCTGCGGAAGCTAGGGTTTTGCCCAGACTATCTACCAGCCGCGCGGTAATAACGGCATGGGCCAAAGGCGCGGAGGTCTGGAACCAGATTTTGGCGGAGAATTCCGGTTGCCCCGCCCATGTCTGGCTGTCAAACTCCGCGCTCATGGTGGAGAACCCATAGGCTTTGGCTACGCCATAATAGGCCGGCTTGGGCAGTCCATAGTAATCCACACAGCAGGTGCAGGTATTGTTGGGGTAGGGCTCGTTGAATTGCCATGGGAAGGTGCCGCTGGCATGCAGGGCACGGCGGCGGTTGGCCTCCACCGCGTATTTGAGCCCCTCATATTGCATGAGCTGGCTGGCGGGTACCGCTTCCTCTACACAGGTGAGACGGTTATCAAAAAACTCCTGCATCAGCGGGTAGTTATTCCACCAGGAACCCCGATGAAAATAATACTCGTTGTCCCGGCTGGGCGGCCAAAGGTGGTCTTTGTCCATCCCCCGGAGCAAGGTGGAGAGGTTTGCCATGCCCTCCACGCCAAATTCGCTGGAAAGCAGGGAAGCGCCCCGATTATATAGGGTATACTGTTCCGTCATGCCCTGATGCTCCCAGGGGCCGTGGACGTCGTGCATCCCGTCGGGGCAGCTGGCAATGGCTTCCAGCGTATTGTTGAACACCCGTCCTGTGGGAGAGGATTCCAGGAAATGGCGGCCCGGGTCCAGCTCTTCCACCGCTTTACGCAGTACTTTTACTACTGGCTCATCGGGGGAAATCATTGATTCGTTTTCGCTTTGCAGTTCATTACCGCCGCCCCAGATGGCCAATGACGGGTGATGAGCCTTTTCTGGGATGATTTGGCGGGCTTCTTGATCCATGAGGGCTAAAAATTCCGGTGCCTCCGAGGGCTTATTTTCAATGCCGGAACTGGACTGAATAAATTCCTGCCAGACCAGGATGCCCAGTTCATCGCAAAGGTTATAAAATTCTTCTCGCTCGATAAGGCCGCCACCCCATACCCGCAGGCAGTTGACATGGGCTTTTTTTGCCAGCGTCAACAGATAGGTGAGCTTTTCCCGGTTCAAATCGCCGTACAATACGTCATACGGCACCCAGTTCCAGCCTTTGAGATAGATTTTCCGACCGTTTACCTGGGCGGTATAGGCCCGGGCATCAGGGGAAGCGCCTTCGTTTTGGACAAACAACAGCTCCCGCAGGCCGGTATGGCTTTCCCGGCTGCAAACACAGCGGCCATCCTGCCACAGCCCCAGCTTTACCTGATATAAAGGCTGTTCGCCATACTCCGAAGGCCACCAGAGCTTTGGAGACGGAATAGGAAGCTGCATTTCCACCTTGCCGGACTGGGAGATAGTTTGGGATTCCTCCGCTACCTTTTCCCCGTCTAGCCAGACCTCCGCCTGAGCGGTGAGAGGCGTATTTCCCCAAAGGTGTGCCTGTGCCGAGACGGTGATTTCTGCCTTTGTCCGCTGGTCAAGCAGCCGGGAGCGCACCTGCATATCTCGTAAATCCCCTTCTCGGGTAGATTCCAGCCAGATGTCTTTCCAGATGCCCAGATGGACCATGCGGGGACAGAAGTCCCACCAGTAGGTCATGCGGCTTTTATGGGTCTTTACATACCGGGTATTGCTCACCTGGGGCTCCTCATCTGGGGCCCGCTGGATGACAATAGCCAACAGGTTTTCCTTGCCTGGTTCCAGCAGTTCCGTCACATCGCAAGAAAAGCCGGTAAACATGCTCTTATGTTCCGCTACCAACACATCATTGACGTATACTAAGCACTCATAGTCCACGCCCTCCAGCACCAGCCGCAGATGGCTCCCCGCCATGCTTTCCGGCAGGAAAAAGGTCTTGCGGTAAACCCACGTCCGTTGGGGAATCCATTCCAGCAGCAGGCTGTTTTTCTCAAAGAAGGGATCGGGGATCTCTCCGCACCGGTACAAATCTCCGGTAACGCTGGACGGCACCGAACCCGGCTTCCACCAGCGCACGTCCCGGGTTTCCCGGCGGTGGGCATTGCGCCATACCCAGTCCTCCCCCAGAAACTCCTTCATTCTCCAGTCTTTTCCGCTAAGCAGCAATCTTTCCATATCCTCACTCCTTTTCCGGCCGTTCCAGCATATCGCAGGGAACAAGGCCTTCTCCGGTCAGCCGCAGGGTCTTGATTTCCCAAGGGCTTAAGGTTTCTTCCCGGTTAAACCCATGGCATTCCAGCGTACAGGAGCCTTCCTTGCCTTCTGTCTCAAAGAATCGGAAGATCAAATCGCCGCTGCCGTCCTGCGCCGGCTTAATAGTGGAGAAATGGACATTCTCTCCCTTCAGCTGGGCAATGGAATCCTTGCGCAGGAACCGCTTTCCGGTGTGATTGCTGTCTGCCAATACTTCCAGGGGCAGGTGGAGCTGGTCGGCTTCGTCAAACAGCCGATTGTTGGAAATCTCTCCGCTGTGAGGCAGCAGCACCAGTTCCCAGGTACAGGTATCCTGATTCACAAAGCCGCCGTCTAAGGTTTCCTCACGGGGGCCTGCGCCGCCGCGAGCAAAAATGGTGCTCCGCACCAAAATGAGCTTATAGCAGTTCCCAACTTGACGGAACCCATAAGCACCATTGTTAAGTACCGCAATGCCGCTTCCATCCTCCCCGGAAAGATCAGCAAAACGATGGTGATAATACTCCTGATTTTCGTCCTGTAGGTCCACTTTGTGCTCGGCCAGAAAAGCGGTTTCGCTGGTCACCCGGGGAGCGGGAGACGCCGACGGCAAGTCAAAGGTAATCTGCCGGTGCTTTTCCCCATTGCGCAGGCGCACACTCATTTTCAGGGCCGGATTGTTCCGTTCCAGAATATAGTCGATGACCATTTCCGACTGCTCCCACGCCAGCAGATAGCGCAGAATAGCCCGCATCCCGTTGGCTTCTATCACGCGGCAGCCGGTCACATGGAAATACCCTTTTTGTACCTCTTTGTAAACGTCCTCGCCCCAGGCGCCCCGGTCGTCATAGTAGACGCCGATGCCGCAGGGGCCGCCTAATAGCTCTTTCCCATCCATGAGGATGGAGGAGGGGCATCCTTTTTCTTTGTCAAAGGTTACCCGCACCAGGCCGTTGTCCAGCAAGGTTTCTTCTGCCTGGATAACGGGCAGGCTGGGAGCAGCTTCCGGGCCTTCGGAGACAATGCGATAGACGGAATAACCATAGGCGGGGACGTCCGCCTCGAAGACAATCCCCTTGCGGCTCTCGGGGGCGCTGTTGTGGTATAGAGTCTCATAGCAGGGAAGCTCTTGTGCCATGGTACCCTTAAGCCGCAGGGGCTTTTTGCAGGCACGGGGCACATATACACAGGTGGAAAATACCCCATGGAAGGGTACGCCAGAGGGATTGTAGAGAATCAACGGGAAGCCCTCACCTCGGGTATCTAATTCGTTGGCCAGGGCCTGTACCCCATTGCGAATGATCTTTCGGCCCTGGGCAATAGCGCCGCTCACCTCTTCGCAGGCCTGGTTCCGGGCCGGTTCAATGCTGGTACCTGCCAGCACATCGTGGAACTGGTTGAACAGTACTTCTTTCCACACTTGTTCCAGCTCCTTTTCCGGGGAAATATAGGTTTCTCTCCCCATTTCCCCGGCCATGGCCATGATGGTTTCGGCCTTTTGCAGTGTCCACTCCCCACGACGGTTGTTTTTCTTGATAAGAGCATCGGAGCTGTAGCAGCCATAGAAAATGCGGCCCATTTCCTGGCAGCGTTCCGGTAGCTTATCTGGCTCGGTCTGGGAGAAAAAGTTCTCCATGGTGGAGAAATCCAGCTCCAGGTCTTTCCGCTCTTGCTTCATTTCATAGATGACCCGGATATTTTCGATGGTTGGGCCGCCGCCGTGGTTGCCCACACCGTAAAACACCGCCATCCGGTCCTGATCGTTGGCTTCTAGTGCTTCCAGGCTTTCCTGTAGGTTCTGTTCCAGTGCTGGGCGGGTCCATGCCATATACTCGCCACCGGTGCGTTCTGCGATGACCCGGCTGCCGTTGGGGGCTTTCCACACAAATACCGGCGGCACGTCCAGATGCTTTTTGTCCGGCCGGGACATGAGGTAATACCGGATGCCACAGCCGCTGCAAATGGCGGGCAGATTGGCTCCATGACCGAAGCTGTCCACATTGTAGGCAGTGACTACCTCTTTACCAAATTCCTTTTCCACAAAGCCCTTGCCATAGAGAAAATGGCGAATCAGGCTTTCTCCGGAGGGAATGTCGCAGTCCGGCTCCACCCACATTCCGCCGACGATCTCCCAGCGGCCCTCCGCCACCCGCTGGCGGATGCGTTCAAAGGCTTCCGGGCAGTTTTCCTTCATCCACTCCAGATAGGAAATACTGGACTGGGTAAAGATAAAATCCGGAAATTCGTCCATGCGGTCCAAGGCAGAGAGGAAGGAGGACTTTACCTCCTGCATCCCCTCTGCCCGGTCCCACAGCCATACGGGGTCGATATGAGTATTCCCGATCATATGAATTTTTTTCTTTTCCAAAATAAACGCCTCCCTGCTTTTTACTCGAGGGTTACGGTATCGCTTACAACAGCTCTACCCATCAGCTGGCAGCTGTATTCATCTGGCTGGCTTCCGCCTACATATACATTGAACTCACCCGGTTCCCAGCAGCGGCTGCCGTCTTTGCGAATGATCTGGAATTGCTCTGCGTCAATGGTAAAGGAGACTGCGGTTTCCTCTCCGGGAGCAAGCTCCACCCGGGCCACGTCGCACAGCTTCCATGTCCTTTAGGTATACCTGCACCACTTCGCCGCCGGCCATTTTGCCGGTATTTTTCACGGTCACGGTTCCCTGCAGGCTCTCGTCCTGAGAAATGGTTTTCTTCTCCAGTTTCAGATCGGAATAGGTAAACTGGGTGTAAGAGAGACCAAAGCCAAAGGGGAACAGCGGGTCTTCCCGGAGGAATTTATAGGTACGCCCGTCCATGGAATAATCGGTAAAGGCGGGCAGGCTGTTTTCATTGTGGTAGAAAGTGACAGGCAAGCGGCCAGAGGGGCTGTATTTGCCGGAGAGCAGCTCTGCCACGGCTTTTCCTCCCAGTCCACCGGGATACCATGCCTGGATAATGGCGGCGGCGTGGTCGTTGCCATAAAGCCCTCCACGCCGCAGTCCACCAGCTTTTTAAAGGCAGGGAGGTAGGTTTCTTCCAGGTCTTGGCCGCTTACTTCGGCATTGAACTCATGGCGCAGCTTTTCGGGGCCGCTGTGCACGGCAAAATGCTTGGCGCAGGCCGCCGCTTTCAGATAGCGGGGATCGTCGCCCTGTAAGCCCTTGACAAACTCCACACCCAGACGGCTGGTGAGATAGGGGTCTTCGCCGTAGGTCTCCTGTCCTCTGCCCCAGCGGGGGTCACGGAAGATATTCACGTTAGGGGACCAGAAGGTAATGCCCTTGTAAATGCCGTAATCCTCGTACTTTTGATACATATTGTATTTGGCCCGTCCTTCGGTGGAAATCACCTCTGCCACCTCGTGGAGGAGTTCCGGGTCAAAGGAAGAGGCCATGCCGATGGCCTGGGGAAACACGGTGGCCATACCGCAGCGGGCCACGCCGTGAAGGGCCTCATTCCACCAGTTATAGGCCTGAATGCCCACATGATCTACCTTGGCGGCTTCAAACAGCATTTGGGAGGCACATTCCTCCACGGTCATGTGTTCCACCATATCTCGTGCACGCTCTTCAAAGCTCAATGCTTCGTTCTGATATTTTTCCATGATAGTCCCTCACTTTCTTATTTCCTCATCTTCCAGCAGATTGACAATCTGCCAGCCCTTCTCGTTCCGTAGTACCGAAAGAATCTCCCACGGCCCAATGGAAAAGGTAAACTCTTCTTCCTGCGCCCGCAGGACGCCGGTTTCCGCCTGTCCCGCGGTTTCTACCAGACGGTAGACGGTTCCCCCTTCTTCGCCGGGTTTGACGGCAGACAGGCACACATGGCTACAGTCTACCGATACAGCAGAATAGCGGTTGATGGTTCCGCCTGCTCCCTTGTGGATGCAGTCGGAGAGAAGCAGGCAGCGTTTTTCTGCCTGCTGCGCCAGCTGATGGCGATTTTCCTGGGAAAGAGTTTCCCCATGGGGGCGCAGCAGGAAAGTGAATTCCTGTACCCCTTGATCGGCGTATTCATACCCCTCTACGGGGTTATACCAGTTTTTGCCGTTGCCCTGGGCAAAAATGGCGCTTCGGGCCAGCGGCAGCTCCAGACAGCCCTTTTCCAGCACATAGGTGTATTTTCCATCGTTGGCGGCGCAAAGGCCCCGGCCTTCCCCGTCGGTCATGTCCACAAACCGGTGCATACTGTATTCCACGCCCGGTTCCGGCTGGTGGAAGTAGGTGCCGTAAGCGCATTCCGCCGCGGCGTTTTTCGGGTCGTGCAGAGGCAGAGACATCCGCAGCATTTTCCATTCCCCGTCCCACAATAGGCGGTTTTGCACCTCTACATGGCTAGCCCCGGCATACAGAATAAAGCGCTGTTCCAGCCGGCTTCCGCCCAGACGGTATACGGCCCGCACTACCTTGCGAAGGCTGCCGGATTCCACGGTTTCCAGCTTTTCTGGTTTCAGCCGCAGGCCGCTGTCCTCATACCGGCGTTCCTGCATTCCGCCCCAGGAGTCCCGCTCATCCAGCCAGACTGGGTACTGCACCGGCGCGGACAACGCTTCATAACCGGTGGCTTTGTCAAAGAGGGAGCACAGCGCCCCTTCTTCATTGAACTGCACCCGGATGCAGTCATTTTCCAATACATACGGCGTATCCTCCGGCCGGTATCCGGGATTCACTGCCAGCGGGAACTCCGGTTCCCGACGGATATCGCAGGCCAAAGACGGCTCTCCGATGACCGTACGGTAGATAGCAAAGCCGCAGGCAGGGATCTCGGCGTGGAAAATAATCTTTCTCCGACCGCCTAGATTATAGTTGCGGACTTTGGCGTCGGTATAGCCCCGCTGATAGGGGATCTCCTTCCCCTCCTCGTCCAGAAGAATCAATCCGTCCTTACAGAACCAGTTAATCTCCGTCTCTAAATAGCCGGAAAACGCCTCTCCCGAAGGGTTGAACAGGAACAGGGGGAAGCCTTCTCCATGGGTATCCACATGGTTGGCGATATTTTGGATAGAGCGGGCCGTCAGCTTCTTACACCGGGAAAGCGCCTCGTCTAGCTGGTGGATGGCTTCGTCCCGAGCTTTTTTGGTGGCGGTACCGCCCAGGGTATCGTGGAACTGGTTGAAAAGCAGCAGCTTCCACAGCTCCCGCATTTCTTCGCTGCCTGCATGAGCGCTTCCAGTCAGCGCTTTTTCCAGTACCAGCATAGCTTCCGCAGAGAGAAGCCGAATCTCCGTCTGCCGGTTTTTCCGCTTAAAGCGGCCGTCCATGGAATAGCAGCCGGTATTTATTTTGTTAAAGAAATCCCGCCGTACCGGTAAGGCGGCTTTTTCTTCCTCTGTCAGGCTGTCAAAAAACGAGCCATAACCGGAAAATTCCAGTTTTAGCTCCGGTATTTCTTTTTGCAGCTGGTGGATGCTCTCGATATTCTTTTTGGTGGGGCCGCCGCCGTGATTGCCCACGCCAAAGCAGCAGGGCATCCCGTGAAGGTTAGCCTTCTGGGCAGCCTCCGCCGCCATTTCCACAGCTTCCCGGGTGGATTCATAAAACCAGGTGGTGTATTCGCTAGGCAGGCTCACCGCATTTACCCGGCTGCCGTCGGGGCTTTCCCAACAAAACACCGGGGTATCCAGCCGGGGGCGCATAAAGACATATTCCTCCATGCCGGATTTTTTCAAGATCTGGGGCAGGGTGAAGGTATGGCCAAAGCTGTCTACATTGGAGCCGGTGCGGCAGGCTTTCCCAAATTTTTGCCGAAAATATCGCTGACCGTAAAGCCCTTGCCGCACAAACGCTTCCCCGCAGGGAAGAATGCAGTCCGGCTCGATAAACCAGCCTCCGGTAAGCTGAAAACGGCCTTCTGCCACCCGCTGGCGGATCTCCTCAAACATTTCCGGCAGGATTTTCTCGATCCACTCCAAAAAAGCCGAAGAGGTGGCGGTAAAGGTCATGTCAGGATATTCCCGCATCCGGTCCAGCGCCGACTTAAAGGTGGATTTTACCTCCTGCAAGCCCTCTTCCCAATCCCAGAACCATACCGGGTCAATGTGGGAGTTTCCGATCATATATAGCTTTTTGCCCTGAGGCATGGTGTTTTCCAATGAGGGTCCCTCCTTTTCTGTTAGATGGTATTGGCGGTGGCAATTTTTGCCCACTCATTATCCCAAAGAGGGATGGTGCGGAAGCCCGGATTTTCCCGATGATCCAGCAGCAGTCGCTCCTGCTCCAGTTCTTCCAGTACGTCTGTTTCTCCAGAAACCAAGGCTTCCAGCCGCTCTGCCGCCCGCAGGAGCCGCTCCTTTACGCCGCCAAGGCGGATGTCCAGCACCTCTAGTCCGAACACCTTGTTTTCCTGCATCCACTGGCGGCGGACTTCCTCATGAAAACGCGCCGCTTTTTCCGCAGCCATCCGGCAGCGCTCCGCCAGCTGTGCCAGTTCTTCCCGATCTCCGGCATCATAGGTGTTCTTGATGCGGATTCCCAGGTCACATTTTACCGCCAGCAAATCGGCCAGAGCTGCCAGGGTGCGGAAGAGATAGGCGTATTTCCCGCCCTTTTCTGTGATCTCCGTCAAACGGCGGCAGCAGGCCTCATAGTGAGCCGGATAGGTATCCGGGTCCACATGGCGGTCAAAAATGCCCATCATCACGTCCTGATACAATAGATATTTTGCGGGGCCTACGCTCACCCGTCCGGGAGAGGGATTGTCCGGCGTGAGGTTCAGGGTATCCAGCTCCATAAAATCTTCCAGTATCGCGCCGGTACAGGCCAAAAGCCGGGGAGCGATCCACGCATCATCGGTGCGGCGGGCATGCTGATACTCCGCATACAACGACAATACCGGCAGCACCACCGACTGGGCGGCTTCCCCGCCGTTGTCTCCCCAGCCGGTGACCAGTACGTTCTGGATGCCGTGTTCCGCGCAGCTTTCCAGTGCCAGCCGGGAGGCCATCATGCTGTGGCGCATCAGGGGAGCAAAGCCGTTCCATTTCCAGGCGCCGCCGGCGAACCCGATGTGGTCAGAAAGGGCATGGTGCTGTTCCAACATTTTGCCGTATTTTTCCTTGTCACGACCGTAATAATCCCAGTAGATCAGCTCCACATTTTGCGGGATACGGCTGCGGATCTCCTCGGAAACCTCCAGCCCCTCCGTGTGGTAAGCGCCGCCGCTGAGCATTTTAAAGAACATATCGCTCCACATCATGCAGGTGAACCCATATTTTTCGCAGATTTCCAGCACCCGCTTTAGATGGCGCTCCATGATGTCGAACCGCTCCTGATAGCCGAATTTTCTCAGGTAAGCGCCTCGTCCGATCATCTCCGCCTCGTCCATACCGATGTTGAGCACCCGGCTGTGGAAGGTTTCGGCACAGGTGCGCACCATGGCCTCGATCAGAGCGTAGGTTTCGTCCAGGTCACAGCAGAGAATGTCGGCCGTGTCGTGGACAGAGTCAAATTCCCGCCAATGAAAAATTCCGTTTAAGTGGGCCAGGGTCTGGATACAGGGCACCAATTCAATACCAAAGCTGGCAGCATATTCGTCCAATGCCCACAGTTCTTCCTGGGAGTACCGTCCCCGCAGATATCCAAAGAAGGGATAGTCTTTGATTTCATAGGTGTCCTCGGTGTAGAGCATGAGCCGGTCATAGCCCATCAGCGCCATCTGGCGGATGAGCTGCCGCACATAGTCGAAGCTGCACACAGCATTGCGGGAACAATCCACCATGTAGGTGAGGTGCTCAAAGGCGGGCTGTTCCATTACATTTGCTTGATTTCTACCCTCCTCATGCCATTGCAGCAAGTATCCCACACCGCGGAAAAGCTGACAGGGCTGGGTATAGGTAATATAAGCAGTTTCACCCTGATAGGAGACCGAAAGTCCCCCCTCCCCCTGCGTAATTTCCACATGCAAATTGCTTCCTTTTTGAATACGGCTCAAAAGTTCCTTGACGGTATGTTCATATTGGCCTATTTGGCCGTTGGCCGTGATTTTCATGTTCCCAATTCCTCCTGTTTCTTGTCCGGCAGTACCGTAATCAGCATCTCTGCCTGAGTGCCCAGGCAGTTTCCTTCTCGCCATACGCGGCAGCCTAAACGGCTCCTGCGCTGAGGTTCCATAGGGGCTTGTAGAGTAAATTCCAGCCAATTTTTCTGGCGCTGTGTCTGTAAAAGGGTAAAGCCGTTTGGTACCACGGCTTCTCCCCAAAGCGTTTCCTGGTTAGGAGGCAGCAGCTCCACAGAAACCGTAAAGGTTTCTCCCGGGGCTACCTCTTTTTGGTAGGGAGAAAACCGGGCAGAAAAATCATTGCTGGGATTTTGTTCCCCATTTTCCGGCAGCAGCTCTCGGTGAAGCTGGCTTAGCTCTGTGCCGATGGATTCCAGCTTTTGATAAAAGGATTCGTCAGGTTTCTTTTTTGTCCAATGCCCCGACAAAATCCAATCAGGAGAAATGGCCCGATACAGCTTGGCGCTGGCGGAAAAATCTTCCCAGTCCCACAGGTTCTTATAGACATAGTTGGGGAGTGTGCCTTCATCCCCGGCATACTGGTCGCCGGTGAAAAGGAATTTTTCTCCATCCGCTTCTACTTCAATGGCCACGGCAAACCGGGTGTGACCAGATAGGGGGTGCAGTACCAACCGGTATTCCTCCCAGAAAAATTCTGTTTCTTCCGGTAAACGCTGGTCTACCGGGATGGGATCATACCAAAGGCAGGGTAAATCGTAGCCCTGCGGGTTTTCCAGAATATCCGCAAAAGTACTGGAACAGAGTACCCGAGTACCATATATCCGGCGGAGAAGATTGAAGCCCGCTACATGGTCGTCGTGGTAATGGGTGGGAATGCAGGCGTCAATGCGGGTGACGCCGAAATCTTCTTGCAAGGTGGGAAGGGTGTATAGCCAAGGGTGCCGGGAACTGCGGTCCACACCTGCGGCAGGGCCTGCCATAAAATCGTAACCGAAGTCAATGATCATCGCTTTACCGCTTTGGGAAAGAAGCACGTAGGAATTGGCCATACTGGTGCGGTTAAATAATACATGGGGAGTAATAGCCTCATAGGGCCGTTCCCGAAGCTGGAATAAACGGGGGTTCTGCTCTCGAAGGGTACGAAGCCTTGCCAGTTTTTCCACAGTGGGAGGAATAGCGGTTTCCGCTTCCATACGTTCTCCATGAGAGGGAAGGAGCCATTGGACGCCACGTCTTTGCAATTCCAGCAAGGACAACACGGTGTGGGGGATGCCTTCTCCGCCATTATAACTCCACTGGGTAGCCGCCAACGACCAGAGCTTTCCGGGAGCACACAGAAGATCGCCGCAAAAGGCCATTAGTTCGCCCTGCATGGGTACCAATAGAGAAATAGACCCTGTGGTGTGTCCAGGAGTGGGAAGCACGGTAACTTCCATACCCAAAAGATGTAAGGTATCATAATCCAACATTTTCTGAGCGGGGACGGATTCCAAAATCGAGAACCGGTCTTGCCGATTGTTATAGTTGTTGAAGATCTCTCGGCTCTGCCACATTTCATTGGCGTGGGCAAAAAGGTCATATTCCGTTTCCGGCACCAAGATGGGGATTCCTGCTTTTACTGCTAGAGAAAGTCCTTCTCCTTGATCTCGATGATGATGGGTCATCAGGACTGCTTCTACCTGATGAATACCCAATTCTTCCAGTGCCTGTAATGCCATGCCGGTTCCAAAGTCGATGAGGATGCAGCGGTCTCCCCGACGGATGATGTATACTCGGCAGGAATCCTCCACGCAGAACAAATCCTCCCGGATGCGGGTATAGCCTTTCATCAAAAGCTCCTCCTTGTTTTACACAAATCTTTTTCCGTTAATATATACCTGTTCCAACTCCATAGAAGGCGTGGTTACTAATAGGTCTGCACGATTTCCCCGGCGGATAAATCCGATCTCATTTTCCAAACCCATGGCAAGGGCTGGATTTGCACAAGCGCTTTGGATGGCCAGCTCCGGGGAAACTCCAAAGGAGATCACGTTGCGGCACTCCTCAAACACATTGCTGACAGAGCAGGCCAGCGTTCCATCTGCCAGGGTGGCCCGGTTGCCGCAGACATGTACGTCCAGACCGCCCAGACTGTACACCCCGTCTGCCAGACCGGCAGCGCTGAGGGAGTCGGAGACAATGCAGAGCTTTTCTCCAATAGCCCGGTACATCATGCGGATTACAGCGGGATGGATATGTACACCGTCACAGATCAGCTCCGCCCATACATCCCGGTCTGACACCATGCCGATGACCCCTGGTTCCCGATGATGGAGACTGTTCATGGCGTTAAACAGATGGGTCACATGGTCCGCACCTGCATCTACCGCCTGACAGGCAGTCTCATAGTCCGAGGAGGTATGAGCCACCGATACCCGCTTGGTGCGGCTGACCTCTGTAATCATGTCCATGGCGCCTTCCAGACGGGGATCGATGTCTACCAGGGAGATATGCCCACCAGCACAGTCATCCAGCTCTTTAAAAAATCCATAATCCGCCGGCAAAAGATATTGGGGATCGTGGCAGCCTTTTTTATCCGGGCCTAAAAACGGACCTTCCATATTGATACCCCAGATATGGGCGCCTGGATCGGAAGTTTCAATGGCTTTGCGAATACGCTTCATCATGTCCCGGCTGTAATCCTTTCCCATAGTCATGGTGGTGGCCAGCAGGGAGGTCACCCCACAGCGGGCATAAGAGCCGCGGATACGCACCAGTTCTTCCGGCGAGGCATCGGAAAAGTCGGCACCATCCCGGCCGTGGGTATGTACATCAAAAAAACCGGGCAGCAGCCATTTTCCTGTTAAGTCTAGGGTTTCCTCTTTCCCCACGGGAATATGGGGGGCTACCTGTATAATGCGCTCTCCGGAAATCTCTACATCCAGCTTTTTTAGTTTTCCTTCAAAAAAGACAATACCGTTTTGAAAAATCATGCCCTTTTCTCTCCTTGTTGTCGTTTTCGCAGCGAAACATTCAGCTGTTTACCACAGTTTATCACTTTATGACCACATATACAAGAAAATAATTGAATAAAATTGAATAAATTTAAATAAATTTGAACAGTCCCCGAAAAGTCCTTCTTTTCGGGGACTGCCTTATCATTCATCATAAGCTGTCCGGCTGATGATATCCAGTTGTACCTCTCGGGGCAGGCTGATAAACCGGCCACTGTAGCCGCCAACTCGGACAAACAAGTTTTGATAGTTTTCCGGATGTACCATATCCTCATACACTAGCTTTTCAATGGCGCACAGGCTGTCGGATGTGGTAATGTTGCCGTAACATTCCAGTGTGCCGCCCAAATAGCGAATACCGCCGTTAAACATCCCTTTTCCTCTCTGGATGCAATCGTCGTACAAAAGACTTAGGAACAAAAACGGAGCCATTTTCCCAGCTGCCTTATATTCGGCGGCTTCCTGTTTGGCTAATGACCGGTTACACCCCAGTCGCTATGGCCTACTGTCAGTTCGGCTGTCTCAAATCCAGCAAAATTCCGAAGCGATTCCCCGGGAAATTGGGGCAGGTTTTCCTCCGAGGGACAATCCCAGGGATAAAAATGGGCCTTCCCAATATGATGGGTACGGTAGCCTGCCGCCGTCAGCTGGGTGCTGAGAAAGTTTTCTGTAGTTTTGGCCCGGGTGCCGATATTATAGGAACCGTGACGGCCCGGGAGGTTTCCGGTCATGATGGAGACTCGGGAGGGGGTACACACCGGATTGGTGCAGTAGGCCCGCTGGAACCGTGCGCCTTCTGCCGCCAGTGCATCTAAAGCAGGGGTGGGCATCCAATCCGCGCCGTTGCATCCTAACGTGTCATACCGTTGTTGGTCGGTAGTGATGAGCACAATATTTCTCGGTTTCAGAAAAACTCCCCCTTACGGACGCGGCGGTAACGCAAAGCTGTCTCCGGTTTTCTCCATCCAGTGTTTCAAAAGATCGTACAGCTCCCGGCGTTTTGCCAGATACAGCTGCTCATGGGCGTAGTTTACCAGCTCATAGGGGTCCTCCGCTACATGGAACAGCATCCATTCGCAGTGCTCTAAACACACATACTTCCAGCCGTCCTCTGTCACCACACCTCGGAAGGGCTTGTCTACACTGTCAAAGTGGCGGGTGGGGATGACGGACTGCAAATAGGCACTGGTCATTTCTTTTTGGGGCCGCTCTTTTCCAGCAATCCGAATCCAGGAGTAGTCGGTACCCTCCATCCAATCCGGGACGGAAAGCCCGCAAAGTCCCAGGCTGGTGGGAGCAAAGTCTACATGGTTAAAGCATACCTTTTCCCGGTAGGAGCCTTTTAGTCCCGGCTTATAAGCTGTACGCCGCCCCCCGGAGAAAATCACCGGGATACGCACCGATTCTTCATAAGGGCTCATTTTGCGGAACTGGCCGTGGGAGCCCATCATCTCGCCGTGGTCGCTGAAAAAGACGATATGGGTGTTGTCGGCCAACCCCGTTTCCTCCAGTACGTCCAGAATCCGCCCCACATTCCGGTCCAGGTTTTCGATCTGGGCATAATACCCGGCAATGTGGCGGCGGGCTCGCTCTTCAATCCGGGGAATCGGCGGCACATTGGCCCGAAGCTGAACTTCTCCCGGCGTGTGGCGGCGCATATCCTCTTCCGGCGCAAAATGGGGGTCGTGAGGCGGCTGCACGCTAAGCACCGCAAAAAAGGGCTGTTCATGCTCCTGCCGCAGGAAGGACACCATCAAATCCGTCAGCCGGTCGGTCTCATAGCCGTCCAGACGGGTGAGAGGGATTTCCTCCTCCCCTTCCTTCCGGCGGCGATGGCCGTTTCTCCAAAAGCGTCCGCCACAGTGGGCATCTCCGGGGGAAGCTGGATCTCATGACCCGGCACCGCATGATGAGGATACCGGCCGCTGAGCAGGGACCCTCGGAAGGGGCAGCACAGGGGCATTCCCGAAACGCCGCCCTCCACCTGGATGCCGGTCTGGGAAAGCATATCCAGGTTGGGGGTGTGGACATTGGGGTCGCCGTTGCAGCCCAGCGCGTGGGCCCGCAGCTGGTCGGCAAACACCCAAATCATATTGGGGTGGCATTGAGGCGCCATCCGGTTTTCATTTTGATACTCGTTCATGGCTTATCCCTCAGTGGAAAAGTTGTACTGGGGATCGTCACAGGTGACGGTAAAGGTCTTGGCCTTCAGGTCTGCCCGCAAAACAGCACGGCAGCCATTGCTCTCACGGGTGATTTCCAGCAGATTGTCGGGCAGGTCGGAAACCTGTACTTCCCCGTCAAAAGCGGCATACTCATTGCGCATCCGCATGAGCTGCATCAGCTTCTGTACTACCGGACGCTGTACCTCTTGGTCAATTTCCTCTACGGTGTAGTTGTGGCGGCTGATATTCCGGGGGAAGTTGGTTTTCTTCATCAGCTCATAGTCGTTGGCGCCGGCTAGCAGGCCCATATAGTATACCTGGGGCACGCCGGGAGCAAAGAACTGGATGGCCCGTGCCAGCAAATAGGCGTTGTCATTTTCTTCCAGGGCGGAATAATAGGTGCAGTTGATCTGGTATACCACCGGCTTATCCTTGGCCTTGGCGGAAAAGTCCATCTTGAAGTTAGCGCCGCATTTCTCCGTGGTGCGGATGACGTTTTCCAGCTCTTCGGGGGTTAGCAGGTCCTCTACATCCACGGTACCGATCCCGTCGTGGGTGTCCAGGGTAGTGTACTGGTTCCGGGGACAGATAGCAAACCAGTCTTTCAGGCGGCGGCAGTCTCCGGTATACAGGGTGTGGAGCACCAGTACCGGCAGGGCAAAGTCGTATACGGCATAGCCTTTTTTAGCAATTTTCAGCTGCACCTTATAGTGGTCATGGATTTCCGGCAACATGGGAATGTTCTTTTCATCCAGCACCTTCTGTACCCGGTCCATCATCTCCCACATTTCCGGCTCAATAAAGAAACAGGAGGTACCGTACTTCTTGGTAGCAAAGGCAAAGGCGTCCAGACGCATCATAGAAGCGCCGTGCTCCATGAGCCAGCGCAGGGACTTCTCCACAAACTCCCAGGTAATGGGGTTTTCCAGGTTCAAGTCCATCTGCTCCTCGCTGAAGGTGCACCAGATGTCCTCTTCGGTGCCGTCGTCAAAGGCAATGCGCTCGCAAGGGGCGTGGTTTTTCCGCTTGTTCAGCATGGCCACATCCTCGGGAGTAGGAGCGCCGCCGGGCCAGAAATCCTTGAAGCGGATAAACATATCCTTATAGGGGGATTCATCATGGCGGTGGATAAAGTCCAGGAACTGAGGAGATCTGCGGGAAAGGTGGTTAATCATGAAGTCGTACATCAGCTCGTACCGGTCGGAAAGGGCGCGGATGTCTTCCCAATCGCCGAACTGGGGGTCTACCTCGTCATAGGTGAGGGGAGAAAATCCTCGGTCGCCGCTGCTGGGGAAGAAAGGAAGAATATGGATAGAGCCGATCTCCCGGCTGAAATGGCGGTTCAGCACAGAGGAAAGCTCCTTGAGATTCTTGCCGAAGCTGTCGGCATAGGTAATGAGCATGATTTTATTTTTCATGGCAGATAGCCTCACTTTCTTAAATTTCAGGGGTCAGTACAAAAATACGGGCGGTTTTCCCTTCCAGTTCCACGGAGAGAAACTTCCCGCCAGACTGTAACCGGCATTTTCCCGGCAGGGAAACAGGGTACAGGACTTCCGCGTGGGTGTGTTTTTTCGGCAGAGGCAGGGAAATATGGGCCTTTTCGCCGTAGTTCCACACCGCCAGCAGGGTTTTTCCCTGGCAGGAAAGTCCCAGCGCAAACTGGGTCTGTCCTTCCCTAGGCAAGCCCAGGGGCCAGAAGGGAACGGAACCGGCCAGCTGTTCCCGATAAGTTTTGTAGCAGGCGATACCCTCTTTTACCAGGGCGAGGCTTTCGGGACGAAGGTTGGCCAGATGGCCGCTCTGATGAATGCGCATCATCATGGCGTTGACCATGTTGAAGGCGGCGGCTTCCGGGTCCGCGTCGGTCATGGGGTAAGACCACACCGCATTTTGTTCCGGCGTCACCGCAGCGGGAGCAGCGGCGGAAATTGCGGCATACCGCAGATACTCCGTCTGGTCAGAACTGGACTGGATGCTGTGGCGGGAAAGAAGGGCGTCGTTAATGCGCATCCCGCCGCTGCCGCAGTTTTCGATAATTAAATCGGGATACCGCTGGAATACCTCGTCCAGCCAGGAAAGATACGCCCGGTTGTGACCCAGCAGGCCGTCGCCTGCACTGTCGGCGTGGGCTTCGGTACCAATACCCGCATTGATGTTGTAATCCATTTTGATGTATCCGGCGCCGTAGTCCTCTACCAGACGGCGGATGACCTCGTGGGCGAACTCCCGCACCTGCGGGTTCCGGTAATCCAGCTGATATCGGCCATGGTCGATGACCCGGCGGCCATGGCGACAGAAGAACCAGTCATCGGGCTTTTCGGCGGCAATGGGGCAGTGGATACCCATGACCTCCAATTCCAGCCACAGGCCGGGGATCATGCCTTTTTCCCGGATATAGGAGAGTACCTTGCCGATGCCGCCGGGGAATCGAGCCTCACTGGGCTCCCATTCCCCTACCCGGGACCACCAGCTGCCGTTGGCATACCAGCCTGCGTCAATGGTGTAGTATTCGCACCCGGCCGCCGCTGCCGCGTCAATGAGGGGATATTCCTTTTCGGCGGTGGGGTCGCCGCCCAGGCAATTCATAAAGTCGTTGAAAATCACCGGCAATTTCCGGTTGTCCTCGTTGCCCCGGCGGACGGTTCGGCGGTATGCGGTCATCTGCGCTACGGCATCCTCAAAGCCGGTTTGGGTGAGGGCCACTGCTGCGTGGACGGTTTCAAACTCGTCTCCGGGTTGCAGAGTGCGGCTCCAGTGGTTTTCATTTTCGGTGGGACCGCTGAGACGCAAATACAAAGCATCCTTGCTGTCGCTGACCTCCCACTGCCAGGAGCCGTTATGGAGGATGGAGAAATACCATCCCTCCCCACTCTCAGCATTTTCAACGTATCCCATAGGCAGATACTCATGAGAGTTCCAGGTGCCGGTGGCGGAATAGGACAGCCGCTTGGTGGAATAAGGTGCTACCCGGGAAAGGCCCAGCTCCGGCAGGCGGTAGGTATTCCACTGGAATTCGCCATACCAGGTGTTGGAGGGCACCCACAGCCGCGCCGCCTGATCCCATGGAGCCAGAGCGGATTTGGTAAGACCTGACAGGGCAAAGGAGGAGACATAGGTCAGCGTCTGGGGCTCCTCTCCGTGATGAATCACCTTTGTCCAGCTCTCGATGACCGGCAGGTTCCCGGTAAACTGGAAGTAGCTCTCCACCTGTAAGCCGGTCTGGGAGTCCTTCTGCACCACAATGTACCGCTTCCCCTGTGCGGTTTCCTCTTTCCGGACGGTGTCAAACACCAGCCGTCTTCCCGGCAAAGTGCCGGTATATTTGGAGCCGTGGTGGTCGTCCTGATCTTCTCCCGCCACCTGCACTTCTACCAGCCGGAACCAGTCTTTCTGATTCTCCCGCACCTGTTCCGGGCAAAATTTCGTGCGCTGGCAGTGAAGCAGAACGGTAGAGCCGTTCTCCAATACTTCCAGCACCAGCTGGCAGCCGTTTTCTTCTATGACAATTTGTCTGCCCATGGTTTTCTCCTCCGCAATATCCATTTATTTTTTCATCTTTGCCATGTTTTCCGGGCTGATCTTTTCCGGTTCTCCCAGGACCCGGGACATGATGATGGTCTTTGCAATGCTTTCCAGCACTTCCATTTTGTTAAAGGCATCGGTGAGGGATTTTCCCCAGGTGACGGCTCCGTGGTTTTTCAGCAGCACCGCCTGGCAGTCCGCAAGGTAAGGCTCCACTGCGTCCACCATTTCTAAGGTGCCGGGGGTGGCATAGTCTGTGAGTCCTACCTTGCCCAGCATCATTTTGGTTTCAATGAGGTAATCTTCCGGCAGGGTCTTTCCCGCCAGGGCAAAAGCGGTGCCGAATACGGGGTGGGTATGTACCACAGCTTTCACATCGGGACGGTTTTGATAGATGACCCGGTGCATGGGGTATTCCTTGGAAGCGCGGCCCACTCCTTCAATGGTGTTGCCTTCCAGGTCCAGAACGATCATTTCTTCTGCCTTGACCATGCCCTTGTTTTTGCCGGAGGGAGTCAGCAGGATGTGGTCGTCGGATACCCGCACGCTCACATTGCCGTCGCTGGCGGTTACCAGATTGCGGTTGTACAGTAAGTGGCAGATTTCTTCCAGTTCTTTTTTCTCTTTCTCGTACATGTTTATTTCTCCTTTACCATTCCAGTAACAATACGGTCTTGCCTGTTGTGTGGGTTTGCAGTGTCCAAAGGCCGTTTTTCTCCTGCAACTCTCCGGTGCGATCCTCGCCGTTTACCAAGATACGGGTGGGCCTTTGTCCCAGGAAGCCAAACTCTCCGCCGTCCTTTACAACAGCCGTCAGGGAGTGGTCTGTTTCTGCAACTGTTTCTAGGGCGTGGAAGCTGCTGTATTTATCCACCAGGCCCACCGGGGTGACGGCCTTGCCTACAGGCAGGAACAGGTAAAGTCCGCATCCGTCTGCCGGGAGAGAGAGGCGCTCCCCTTCGCTGATAGTCCGGCGGTTTTTCCAGTCATAAATCTCATATTCACCGGCGGGAAGGTCATGGATGTCCTTGGCGGAAAGGGTGGTTTCCGCCTCTTTGCCGCACAGATTGTAAACGGCCACGGCGCCGGCCTTTTTATCGCCGCAAGCTCCCAAATTGGTGACCTTCAGCAGACCACCGGCAAGAGGGTCGGCAAACAAACAGTCTGGAGCGGGCATAGCGGCCCGTTCCAGCCGCAGAATGCGTCCGTCGCCATATACCAGGGGCTTTACAGAATCGGGAGCGGTTTCCCCGATGCGGTCACTGAAATAGATGGGACCGCCGCTGACTGCGCGGAGGATTCCGTGCTTTTCTGCGTCGGGGTGAGCGGTCCAGAACATATCCCAGTCGCAGTGATAGAACTCGTTGTGATACAGGGCGTTATAGCTGTTTTGCAGCAGGTGCTCCGCAAAACCGGTGGGATTGTCGGGAACAAAGTCGTCGCTGTTGCGGCTCATACCGGAAGCCGGGCGTCCCAAAATGTTCTCCATAGCCATCCCCATGCAGTTAATGAGGCGGCCATCCATATAGGCAGCTGCCGCGCCTTCTAGGGCCTCATGGGTTTTCCGGGCAGCTTCGCACACGGGAATCTCGTTCTCATAATAATTCTTAATGGCGCTCTGGCCGTCCACCTTCACAAAATCAATGCCCTGTGCCCGCAGCTGCTCATACCAGTCCCGGAAGAATCCGTACCCCTTTTCGGCACAGGGATAGGGCAGCAGCTTGCCGGAAGCGGTTTTGTACAGGTGGTCCTTTTCCTCCAATGCTGCTTTGGAACCCGGTTCCACGCCGCCCCAATAGCTGCCCAGAGCGTGCCACACGCCAAACCAGCGGATACCATCCTCCCGGCGGAGGTCCTGGATCATAGGGGCGAAGCCGTTGGGGAATTTCTTTACTTCCGGCATCAGGTCATACAGCTGTTGGCCATGGACGGACAGCCAGCCGTCGTCCATAAGGAACCAGCGCACCGGTACCTGCTTTTCTGCCAGCTCCGCAGCCTTGGCCCGCACCTTTTCTTCGCTGATATCGGTATAGAAAGCGTCCCAGCTGCACCAGCCCAGATACTCGAACATCTCGGGATACCGGCGGCCTTTTCGCAGAGGCAGGTGGCGCCCCTCCGAAATGGACCGGAACAGCTCGTGGGCACAGTTATAGACGTTCTCCCCTTCTGCCAGCAGGAACAGGGGCTCTTCTATTTTCCGGTAACCGCCGCGATAGGCGCTGAGCCGCAGGGTAAACACGCCTTCCCGACCGGGGCCCAGGACAGTCTTGGCCTCTTTTCCCGCCAAGGGCAACAGGCAGGCCGTGCCGGTTTGAGTTTCCATAGCCAAAAATTGGGTGCGCTCCGGCATCTCTTCCGGACGAGTCAAAAACGCCGGACGGGTCCACCAGTCGCGGTGGAGGTACATGGCCGTCATCCGCTGGGGAAGCTGGTCTACCACCATTTCAATTTTCACCGGCCAAGTACAGGCCAGATTGTCGTTTTCTCGGAAAGCCTCATTTTCCAGTTCGAGATGCAGGCTGGCAGCCCACATGTTGCCGTTTTTTTCCAGAGTGATGCAGCCTGTGGCCTTTTCGCCGGAAAATTCCCAGCGCCCTTCTTCCGATTTTTCACAGGAAAGAACCTGTTCGCCTTGCTTTTGACGGGTGATGGTCAGGGTCATTGCTGTGATTTTCATTTTTTTCATTCCTTTCTATGATGAAATACTTTTATCCTTTTTTACCCATCCAGTGAAATGTCCCGTGGCTTTCCCGTCTGGGCTCTTCCTCAAAGGGACCGTGGGGAGCGGGCACCAGCAAAAATTCCATGCTGCGGCATTTGCCGGGGAACAGGGTCAGATGATTTTCCTTGCCCAGCAGGCAATAGCCGGGCGTCTCCATGGACACCTGTACCGCCGTCTCTGTGCCGGTATTTTTCAGTTTCACGGTTTTGTGGATACTACCGCCGGAAAGAGGTGTGTCTGTTTCTTCCAGCACTTCCACTTTAGCTTTACTGGTGCGCAGGCCAGAGAGAACCCCGTCTTTTTGGGTACCAAAAATATACACGTTTTCGGAGGTGTTTTCGCCGCATTCCGCCAGCAGCCGGACAAATACCAGCGGCTCCTGCGGTACGGTAAACTGGCAGAATCCCACCTGTGCCGACCGGTTTTCGGGAGCAGTGGTTTCCAGCGTTTCTTCCGCAAAAATGCTGCCGGACTTAGAAAGCACCTGGTTTTTTACCTGGGCCTTTTGGGCTTCCCCGTCGTGGGAGAGCCACACCGGGAAGCGGACAGTTTCGCCGGGAACCAGCGTTAAGCCCGGATATTCCATAGAAACATGGAAGGGCTCAAATACCCGCACCGTTTGGGAATAGGCGGCTTTTGGCACATGATAGTAGTCCACCAAATTGGTGCAGCTGGCGTTAGGCCATGGCTCGTTGATCTGCCAGATAATGACGCCGCTGTTCTGGAAGGCTCTGCGCCGGTCAGACTCGATAATATACCGGAGGCCTTCTGCCTGCATATATTGGCTGCAATCCACAAACTCTTGTAAATGCTCCCGGGTTTTGGGAATGTCCCCAAAGATCTCACAATCCCGGAAATATGTGCCCCACCACTCGCCGTGATGCTGCCAGTTTAGGTCGCCAGACATGGGGGTAGGATGCAAAGCGCTTTCCGGCAAGAACTTTTCAAGGCTGCTCACACAGGAAACGCCGTCCATACCAAACTCGCTGTGGAACAGGTTGTCGGAATTGCCGTAGAAGGAATAGTGGTTCGGATTGCCCTCATACCGCCAGCTGCCGTGGACGTCATGGCTCACGCCCTTGTCACGGGAGAGGAATTCCCGAGGGCCAGTGGCGGAGGTGGGATAGAACATCCGGGTACCGTCCAGCCGGTTGACAATTTCCGCCAGCATCCGGACATTTTTGTTGTCTAGGGAAACAGGGGTGTCCTCCCGTTCCATGAGCTCGTTTCCGCCGCCATAGACTGCCAGGGCGGTATGGTTCCGTTTTTGACGTACAGCGGCTTCGGTGTTCTTTTTCAGGAGACGCAGAAAAGCCTCGTCTTCACAGGGAATGTTGTCGATACCTGAGCTGGACTGGATAAATTCCTGCCAGACCATCAAGCCGTTTTCATCACACAGGCGGTAGAATTCCTCTTTTTCAATGAGGCCGCCGCCCCATACCCGCACTAAGTTTACCCCGGCGTTGACCATATACCGCACCATGGCTTCATAGCGTTTGGTATCCACACAGCCATATACGTGATCCAGTGGGGTCATGTTCACACCCTTACAGTAGATCTTTTTCCCGTTTACCACAAAGGTATAGGGAAGGGCATTTTTATGCTCCTGCTCATTGTGGGCCAACTGTAAAGAGCGGATACCCTGCTGGTATTGTTTTTGCCACAATACACAGCCGTTTTCTAAATATTCCACTGTCACGAAATATAAGGGCTGTTCTCCTGCCCCGTTAGGATACCACAGGGCCGGGGATTCTATGGAAAGCTCCGCTGCAACAGCACCGTTAGCTGGTACTTCCCACTCTCCAGAAATCTCTGTGGGAGTAGCAGCCGTTGCCGAACGCCCCTTTGCAGGTAAGCTAGGAAGGTTCTGATATACAGGCCCGGACACCTTCATTCGCAGAAGACCAGAGGCAGTCTCCTTCCGGCCCTGGACTTGGCCAGAAAAGCGGAGGAATCCCTTTTGACCATCGTACTCTGAGCGGAGAAAATCGTCCTCTAAGCAAACCGTTTCTCCAACCTTTAACACCACGTCCTGCCAGAATCCGATGTTTACCAGATGGGTGGAAAAATCCCACTTGTAGTTGAAGCGGCTTTTTTGGGTGGAAGTACGGCTGGTATAGCCAATCTGCCCCATTTCCCGGGGAATGCCCCGGAAAATGACTACCAGACGGTTTTCCTCCCGGAATTTTCCGGTCAGCTCTACTTGCAGAGGGACAAACATGCCATCCCGGTGTTCCGCGATTTTTTCATCATTCAGAAAGAGATCTGCGTCATAATCCAGCCCCTTGCACAGCAGCGAGACATTTTCTTTTGTCAGGTCATGCCCTTCTAAAACGCTGGGGAAAGAGGCTCGATACATCCACCAGCGATTTTCCACCCATTCGCAGGTAAGGCTATTTAGGCCGAAATAGGGGTTTTCCAGCATTCCAGCACGATACAGGTCGGCATGTACGCCGCCGGGTACTTTGGCGGGAATCCAGCCGGTGACCCCATGCAGGGTTTGTCCAGTTTCCATGCTTTTTTCTTTTTCAGGGACATAGGGCCAATAGCCCTTGACTTCCCAATTTAGATTTGATAACGAGATCTCCACAGGTTTTTCCTCCGTTTTCTTCTGGTTTGCAGCAGGGGGAAGCCTCGGGAAAGCGCCGCTTTTCCCAGGGCTTCCCCTGCCAGTCTTATTTAAAAATCAATTTTCAGGGTCTTGATCTCAAAGCAGCCCATGGGTACGGTGACGCTGTTTCCTTCTGCGGATACAGGGGTTTCCCCTTCTTCGCAAAGGTTGGTTTCCACGACCTTTTTCACCGGCCATGGGAACCGCAGCGTGGCGTTTCCGGTGCTGTTTTCATGCTCATACAGACGGACCACACAAGAGCGGCCATCCTCGGAGCGCTTAACAGTATCCACCAGCACATGGGGGCAGTCCGTCTCCACCAGGGAGAAACGGTCAAATTCCGCAGCGCCTTCTTCTCCGGCTTTTTGGGCGGTGAGCAAAGGCAGGTTCAGGCTGACTGCCTGCTCCAAGACGTCGCTCTCTGCCAGCGTGCCCTTGTGGGGATAGAAGGAATACGTCATATGATGGACCTTCCGGTCTGCCGTTTCGTCGGGGCGTACCGCGGATTTAATGAGGGACAGGCCCATAATGTTCTCATGGATATCCCAGCCATACTTGCAGTCGTTGAGGATAGCTGCGCCGTAGTCGCCCTGGGACAGGTCGGCGTAACGATGACCCGGAACCTCAAAACGGGCGAAGTCCCATTCGGTATTGGTGTGGGTAGGCCGCTTCAGGCTGCCAAACTGGATCTCATAAGTGGCCTCCGCTGCGTGGATATCCACCGGGAAGTAGGTTTTCAGGAATACCTGCTCCTCTTTCCAGTCCACCGTGGTGACAAAGTCAATGCGGCGGGAACGGCGATATAGTACCAGATCCTGGGTGATTTCGGAGCGGTTAAAGGCCCAAGTTTGACGCAGGACACAGCGTTCGCCGCCCTGTTCCACTACCTTCCGTTCTTTCAGCATAAAGGGCTGATAGGGCTTTTCTTTATAGTAGACGTCCACGTCCCAGGCGTCAAAACGCTGGGGCTTATCTTCATAGGCGACAAACCGGTTCATAGGCTGGCCGCAGGAAACCATGCGGTTGTTTTCCTTGTCAAACAGTTCGGCGATCTCGCCGTTTCCGGTAAAGGAAATGCGATAGAAGGGAGTCTCCGCGCCGGTTTCGGTAAGGTGCAGGAAGTTCTCTTCGCCGTCCGCTTTGGTAATCTTCAGGGTGCGGAAGCCATAAGCCGGCACATCCTTGACGAATACTAGCAGGCCGTCTTCGGTCTTCTGACAGGGGCAGCTGCCGTTTTCATCGGAAACACCGCAGCCGTGGGCGATATTCTCGCCCCAGGGGAGAAGCACATATTCACTGCGGACAAATCCGGTGGTATTGAGAATCACTACACTGTCGCCGGATACCTTTACCTGACGGCATACGGTGTCCATAGCGGTTTGCAACAGCTCTCCACCCTCTTTGGCGATGGCTTCGTAATCCTTGGTGGTATCCTCATACACCTGACGGATAGAGGAACCGGGCAAAATATCGTGGAACTGGTTTAGCAGGGTACGCTGCCACATCCGGTCCAGAGCCTCAGTGGGATAGCGGTTTTCGCCGGTAAAGCGGTCGGCCAGGAATGCCATAGCTTCCAGGTTGTGAAGCAGCACTTCGGTCTTACGATTATACCGCTTATTGGCTGCCTGAGAAGTATAGGTGCCGCGGTGCATCTCGAAATACAGCTCGCCGTCCCAGTGCTCCAGTGCCTTATGGTCTGCGTGTTCATACAGGTTTTCAAAGTATTCTTCGGCGCCGCTGGTAGCCGCTTTGGGGATACCCGGCAGGTTCTTCATGACCCGGGTCTGCTCCAGCATCTCCCGAGTGGGTCCGCCGCCGCCATCGCCCCAGCCATAGGCAATGAGCAGCCGGTCGTTTTTATCCTTATCTTTGTAGTTGTTCCAGACGCCCACCACTTCTTCCGGGTCCATATGGCCGTTATAGGTGTAGAACCAGGAGCCGTCCTCGGGAGTGGTGATAAAGTGGGTGAAGATCTCGCTGCCGTCAATGCCCTTCCACCAGAAGGTGTCATAGGGGAAGTGGTTGTACTGGTTCCAGCTGATCTTGGTGGTCATGAAATACTTCATGCCGGATTTTTTCATGATCTGGGGCATAGCAGCGGAGTAACCAAACACATCCGGCAGCCAGACCAGCTTGGTCTCCTTGCCGAATTTCTCCCGGATATACTTTTTGCCATACAGGAACTGACGCACCAAAGATTCGCCGGAGGGCACATTGGTGTCCGGTTCTACCCACATACCGCCGGTAATCTCCCACTGGCCGTCCTGGATCTTCTCGCTGACCTGCTGGAAAATCTCCGGATAGTCCTGCTCCAGGAACTGGTACAGTTGGGGGGAAGAGTGCATGAACCGGTATTCGGGGTACTGCTTCATCAGGTTTAATACGGTGGAGAAGGTACGGGAAGCCTTTTCCCGGGTGGCGCTGAGCCGCCACAGCCATGCCATATCAATGTGGGAGTGGCCCACGCCGTAGACGGTGGGCTTGATTTCCTCTACCTTTGCCAGCTCTTCCAGCTCTCCAGCCAGATAGTCCAGCGCCGTATAAATGGACTGGTAGTATTCTTCCTCCCGGAAGTTGAGGAAGTTTATCTTTTTAAAGGTCTTGTTGAGCAGCTTTGTGAGCTTGATGCGCCGCAGGTCGTTTTCGGAGAGGAGCCGGGCGCTGCGGAGCACCGTGTCCACCATAAAGCAAAAACGGTCCACCTTTTTGTCCAGCCAAATCAGCTGGGCAACCTTAAAGGTGCGGAACTTCGGCGGAGCCAACACACCGCTCCATACCTTCAGAGCCAGATGCAGCTCCTTGCGGCAGCACAGCTTTCCTTCCAGCAGGGCTTCCTCATGCCAGATATCCATGCCCTGTACCGGATGGCCGTCCACATACAGCAGCCCTTCGGCGGTGGAGTCTCCCCCGTCTCTGGGGCCTGGCAGCAACCGGATGGCCAGGTCTTTTCCCTGGAACTCTTCCGGCACCGGCACGGTGGTGCGGAACCACGCCACCCGGTCATAGCCGCCCCAGGTATCCCACAGGCGGAAATCCTGCCAGCTGCTGTCATCATAATCCACAGGGTATGCGTCATCAATGCGCTCCTCCATGGAGGTCTCTTTATATTTCCACGGTTCAATATCTACCGTTTTGCGGTACCGGGTGGGACGGATATCCTCACTCAGGTACTTTTCAATTTTTTCCAGTATAAAATGGGGGTCCTGTACCTTCATAACCCTGCCTCCCGTTTATAGAGTCTTGTTTGTGCGGCTTCTCAGCAGATTGCCTGCCACAGAAAGGGCAGCATAATCCCCAAGGGACTCGGCCAGCCCTGCCGGTACTACCTGACACACCGCGGCATTATAGGAAAGGGCTTCCTTTTGGATCACTTCTTCCATGGGGCGACGGAGCAGCTCCTCCTGCCGCAGGAAAATACTGCCGATCACAATTTTCTGGGGATTCAATAAGTCGATGAGCACCGACAGCCCCTTCCCCAGCATTTTTCCGGTATTTTCCCAGATTTCCAGGGCTAACGGGTCGCCGGAAGCAGCAGCTTCTCCTACCCGGGCGGTGGTGATGCTCTCCAGGGATTCTCCCGGCTGCAAAATGGCGGTTTCCTTTCCTTCTGCCATCCGCTGGGATACCCGCTGCATGGCATAACGGGCAATCCCGCCGCCGCTGCAAAAGCCCTCAAAAGAACCTTTTTTGCCGTATCCTTCTGGGCCGTCCTCTGCCAGACGGATATGTCCCGCTTCGCCTGCCATGTCGCAGGTACCGCTGTACAGCTTCCCGTCCAGAATCAGTCCCGCGCCAAGGCCGGTGCCAAAGGTGAGGAAAATCATATTATCGCAGCCCTGTCCCGCGCCCCACAGCCATTCCGCCAGCGCGCAGGCGTTGGCGTCGTTCTGCACGGCAGCAGGAACGCCGAACCGCTCCTCAAAGGGAGTTACCACATCAATATGGTCCCAATGGGGCAGGTTTGGGGGGCAAAGGATTACCCCGGTTTTGGAGTCCAGTGGGCTGCCGCAGCTGATGCCCACCGCTTCCAACTGGACTTCCGGATGGGCCTTTATCATAGATTCCAGTGTTCCTACCAGCCCTGCTACCGCTTCGTGGGGGTCAGAGGGAGTGGGAAACTTTTCTTTATAGCAGATTTCTACCGTGCCGTTTTCTTGACGGCCGATGCTGACAGCGCATTTGGTGCCGCCGATGTCGATTCCCGCCAGCCAATTCATCCGAAGAACGCCTCCTCCAGCATTTTGCACAGGGCGTGGTACACCGGCAGGTGCAGTTCCTGAATGTCAGGGGTGCAGTCAGAAGGCACACAGATGCACACGTCGCACAGAGACTTCATTTTTCCGCCGGAAGCACCGGTAAGGCCGATGGTGTGCATCCCTTTCAGGCGGGCGGTTTCCAGGGCATAGATCACATTTTTGGAATTGCCGGAGGTGCTGATGCCAATGAGGGAACTTTCCAGCGTGCCGTAGCCGTACACCTGCTGGGCAAATACCAGCTCCGGTACCGCGTCATTGGCAAAGGCAGTGGAAAGGGCAATACTGCCGGTGAGAGGGATAGCAGGCAAAGCCCCTTGCAGATTTTTCCCCAGCATTTCGCCATGCTCTGGGGAAATGGCCTTTAAGGCCTCCTGCTCCTTTTCGGGGAGAGGACGGCGAATAGCAAACTCTTTCATCAGTTCGCCTACAATGTGCTCGGAGTCCGCGCCGCTGCCGCCGTTACCGCATACTAATAAAATCCCTTTGCGTTGGTATGTATCCAGAAGCAGTTCATAGGCTTTCTGTATATCTTCCCGGCATCCGGACAATACCGGATACCGCTGGACCAGTTCTTCAAGATGTTTAGTTGGGTTCATTTTTTTCTCCTCTTTATTGTGGGGTACCGGTAAGTACCCGCATAGCCTTTTCGATAAATTCCGGGCTGCCGAAACTGCCGGATTTTAGCACCAGTTCATAATAGGGCGGTTTTACGCTTTGACAGGTGGGCAGGCCGGTTTCGATTTCTTCCAGTACCCGCATCCCGTCTACTTTCAGTCCAGCGCACAAAGAAGCGGAGGTATCGCCGCCGCAGACGATGATTTTCCGAATGCCGCACGTATCAATGACCCGGCGGGCAATGCGGGATAGTGCCCCGGAAACCAGGGTGGATACGGAGGTGTTGTCGATACCCTGGGCGGAGGCCAGCTTTTTGGTTTCCTCCACCAGCTCCGGCTGGTTCATAGAGTGGACCATGGCAAAATCTCCCTGTTGCAGAGCGGAAACAGCAAGCTCTGCCAGACGGCTGCACTCTGCTTCATAGGTATCAGGCTGGATGAGAAGGCGGGTATCCATCTGGAACACCGGGTAGCCCTTGTCCCGCATCCACTGGGTCTGTCCTACGGTCTGAGGGGTCAGGCTGCCAGCGATGCAGAACACCCGGTTGTCTTTTTGTTCGGGCTGGCTGTTTTCTTGGCTGGTTTTATCAAAATGCTGTACCTTGGCCAGATATTCCGAAAGAGCCGAACTGCCGCAGAGAACCTTTTCTTCCAAAAGGAGTTCCGCCAAAAACGCCAGGTCGTTGTTATCCCGCACATCCATAATGCAGTAGCCGCCCAGCTTGCGCTCTTCCTCCAACGCTTTGCGTACCGCTTCTTTTCCCTGTTCATACACTTCCCAGTGAATGGCGCTGACACGACGGGAGGTCTGGCTTTTCAGGATCTCCCGCAGGTCAGAGCAGGTCATGGGATGGACCGGGTCATGGCGGAACTGGGAATCTTCCAACAGGGTGCCGTATACATAATGAAGGCTGTGGAGGGTAGTGCGGCCATTATTGGGAAATCCCAGCACTACCACAGCAAACTCCTCGTGGAGTTCATCCAGCATCGCGTCAAATTCCGCGCCGATGTTTCCACGGAACACGGAACACTGCTTGTCGATATACTGGCGCACACCTTCTTTTGGGGCCTGTCGAATAGCCCGGCGCACCTTTTCATAGGCGGACTCCCGGGTGTCAAACCGGGAATCCGTATCAATAACCAGTACGTCGCAGGGGGGATAGTCGGGCTGGTGGTCTGTCTGGCTGTACACCAGGGTATCCAGCCCGGACTTGGCATACATAATGCCGATATCGTTAGCCCCCGTTACGTCGTCTGCAATGACAATGGTATGAATCATTTTGCATCCACCGCCAGTTCCAGCATATTGACTTCCTGTACCGGGAGGGAAGCATCATAGGGGATTTTTACTGTCTTAATCTCGCAGGGGGTAAAGTGAAGCTCTGCTTCCCTATTGAGGAAGGGCAGCTTCAGCACAGCGGTGCCGCTCTGCTTTTTGGTCTCCCAAGCGCGAACGATAATCCCGTCGCCGTCCTCGGCCTGCTTCACAGCGCCGATTACCACATGGCTGCTTTCCAGTTCCAGATAGGATTGCTTCTGGGGGTTCTGACCCTTGTGGAAAGTCTCGATCACCGGCACGGGGTGGACGTTCAGCTCTTTTGCGCGTTTGACGATGGAGGAATCCTTCCAGCTTCCCTCGTGGGGCAGCAGCAGGTAGTTGAATTCCTGAATGCCGTCGTCTACATAGGAATATTCCACGCCTTCCTCCAGCTGCTTGGGATCGTGGTGGGCATAGACAGAGTTCTTCAAAATCGTGAGGTTCATTTCGTCTACATCCATACTATAGCTGTACTTGCAGTCATTGGCAATGGCCAAACCATACATGCAGCCCTTTTTGAAGTGCTCACCGGTAAAGTCGAACCAGCTCTGGCCCGGCTCTTCTTCGCCGTTAGCGGACTTCTCGATATAGCCATAGGGGATTTCATAGGTGGGACGACGGAAGTTGAAGTTTACAGGATACCGAACCTTGAGCATGGTCTGGGGCTCTCTCCAATCCACCTTCACATGGGTCTCCACATATTCCAGATCCTGATACAGGCGGAAATCCTGAATCACATAGGACTGGTTATAGCGGTACTTCACCCGGATAGCGGAGCGCACGGGGCCTTCTTCCAGAACGGAAATAGACACCAGCTTCATATCACCCAGTACTTTGTCAAACTTGAAAATGTTGTGGGACCAGGTATCGGATTTATCCTCGTACACCGTCAGGCGGCCACCGGGACGGCGCAGGACTTCCAACTCATTTTTCTTGTCAAAATAGCTCTTCATAAAGCCAGTAGCCGGGTCAAATTCCAGCTTCCAGCGGTCATTTTCCAGAGAGGTGCTGTCCACCCGGACTTTGGACCACACAGGAGCGTCCTCTACATTCAGGTAGAGCTTGAACACCTGATAGCCCATGCTGGGCAGCTCGGCGGCAAACAGCAAGCGGGACTGGCCGCCAACGGTGGCCTCCGACTGGATGCGCTGGGCGGGGATCACCTTGCCGGTGCTGTCGGTGAGCTTAAAGGAGTCATTGGACAGGCCGCGGACTTCCAGGGACACCACCATTTTTCCACCCCAGGGATGGGGGTTGAATACCACGATGGGTTTCATGGTCACGTCCTCTTCGATGTCGATGTTCCAGGAAATGGCCTGTACCGCATAGTTCAGGTTCTTCTGTCCCACTGCCATAGCCTGACCATACAGCCAAGAAGCGTCGTCATAGGCAGAGGGAATGCTGGTACCTGCCAGAATATCATGGAACTGATTGAACAGTACGCCCTTCCAGGCTTCTTTAAAATCGGTGGGATAGGGCTGCTGGTTGGAAGCGGCGGCAATGGCGCTCCAGGCTTCGGCAGTGCCCAGCATTTCCTCGGCGCGGCGGTTTTCCCGCTTCACCCGAGAGAGTACGCTGTAGCAGCCGCTGGCATGGTGCTGCAAATCCCCGATAAACTCGGGATAGGCCTTGCCGTTTTCCTTGATCTCCCGGAAAAAGGCCCCAGTAGTGCCCATTTCCATGGCGGGCATATCCTCCCGGCTGTTCAGGTCGTAAATGCTGCGGATATTCTCTTTGGTAGGTCCGCCGCCGTGGTTGCCCACGCCGTAGAACATCATCAGATGGTCCTCTCCATCCTCCAGCTCACACTGGAGACGGCGAGCATATTTCTCCAGATCCTTGCCCCAAGAGCAGTATTCATAAGGGATACGGTAGGTGAGCACCTTGGAACCGTCCATAGAGTTCCACCAGAAAATGCGTCCGGGAAGGCCCTTTTCCAACGGCATGGGGCGCATAAACACATAATTGTCCATGCCGCTCTTTTTCAAAATCTGGGGCAGGTTGCCGTTGTGACCGAAGCTGTCCACATTATAGCCGGTCTCCGCCTTTTTACCGAACTTTTCCAGGAAATACCGCTGCGCATACAAGCCCTGACGTACAAAGGACTCTCCAGAGGGAATATTGCAGTCCGGCTGGACCCACCAGCCGCCTACCAGTTCCCAACGGCCTTCTGCCACCCGCTTCTGGATCTCCCGGAACATGGCGGGATTGTTCTTTTCCACCCACTCATAGTAGGCGGCGGAACTGCAAGTGAAAACAAAGTTTTCATCCTCGTTCATACGGTCCAAAGCGGATTTAAAAGTAGCTTTGACCTCTTGGAATCCCTCTTGCCAGTTCCATAGCCACACTGGGTCCAGATGGGCGTTTCCGATCATGGTAAGTTTTTTCTCTTTCATAGCGTTGACCTTTCCTTTCCCTATTTCAAACGGTTTTTCGCCTTTCTCCTGAAAACAGCAATCGCCGCACTCTAACGGAAAAAGAAATCATACTTTTTTGTTAAAGTGCGGCTGCTGTTACCATACAGGAATTTTCAGTTTATGCCTTATCGCGGCTTAAGAGATATTCGGTGATTTTCAGCTCTACCAGCTCCCGAACAGCCTCTCTGGATTTCTCGATCATTTCAGGGGAGCAAGCATTGAGTTCTGCTTCGGTCATATGGCCTTCGCGTCCCATGACAGCCAGCATAGCCAACTCCAGGTCGGTAGCGATATTGACTTTGCTCACGCCGCCCTGGGGAAGCTGTGCGGCCCGGACCACCATCTCGCTGGGAACGCCGGAACCGCCGTGCAGTACCAGAGGCGTGTCTGTCAGAGCGTTAATGGCTTCCAGACGGGCGTAATCCACCTTGGGCTGGCGGACGGTATATACGCCATGGGCGGTGCCCACGGAAACTGCCAGACAATCTACACCGGTGAGCTCACAGAACTTTTTAGCCTCCTGGGGGTCGGTGTACAGTTCCTCGTCTGTATCAGTCTCTACAAAGTCGGTAGTTCCGATCTTGCCCAGCTCTGCTTCTACAGTGATGTTCCGGGGATGGGCCATAGCTACCACCTTTTGGGTCACAGCCACATTATCATCAAACTCCATTTCGGAAGCATCGATCATCACAGAAGTGAACCCGGCATCCATAGCTTCTTCAATAACAGAAAGGGTCTTGGTATGATCCAGATGGAGAGCAATGGGAATTTGAGGATTGAGTTCGTCCACTACCCGGTAAAATTCCTCAGCAAACTCCTTGACCCCTACCTTATGACGGTTTACTTCCTTTTCGGAGAGCTGTACGATCACAGGAGAATGGGTGTTGATTGCTGCCTGAACAATAGGCTTAATCAGCTTGGTATAACGAGCGGAAAAAGATCCTACGGCATACCGGTTTTCGGCAGCGTGCTTTAAAATTCCCTTCAAATTCACGATATTGCTCATAATATCCCTTTCTTTCTTAAGAATGTATTTTACTATCCCAATTAAGGCGTTTTGTTATCATAGAAGAAATTTCCGTCAGGTTTCTTCAAAAAAGGAAGAAACCATTTTTACAGCTGGTAAATATTTTTTACGATATTCCAGACGGTATTTTCCTGTAATGGGTAAGGACGGAAGATACTCGTTCTGAATTTGTGCGGCTCCTTGTAAAAACAGGTCGGCTTCTTCGCGATTGCCGTTCTTTTTCAAAAACAGTGCAGCCGCCCCGCTGAGAGTTGCCTCTGAAACCGCCGGAATGCGAACCGGACAGTTCAACACGTCGGCTTTGATCTGCATCATCAAGGGATTTTTTACCAGACCGCCAGCACAAATTACCTGGTGGACCGATATTTGATGATATTTCTCCAGGATTTCCAGCAGCCAGCATATCTGGAACTGAATTCCTTCAAAAATAGATTTGAGGATCTGAGCACCGTCATGCTCTTCTCCCATCCCCAGCAGCACCGCTTTTACATCCGGGCGGTACCAGGGAGCCCCCATGCCGGTAAGATAAGGGAGATACAAGATTCCCGTAGGGCCGGACTGAAGCTGGGCCATTTTTTCATCTATCTCCCGGTATTCAAGGGGAGAAATCTGTAACTTTTTGCGGAACCACTCTACCGAATGGCCAGAAGAGGGTACGTTGCCCATGTAGAAATAACCACCGTCTACAAATGGCCCATATAAAAGCCCGCTATCCTCGGGAAAAGAACCTTGTACTTGTTGGGAAGAAAGCAATCCCACACAAGTCTCCGAAGTGCCGGCACTGTCACAGATGGCATCGGGATGATGGAACAAAAGCCCAAAGGCGGCACAAATATGGTCGTGGCCGCCAATGGCCACCGGGATTCCCTGATATTCCCCTGCTACACTGCCGGAAGGCAGGATAACGGGGAAGTTTTCTTCCGACAGGCCAAGAGAATCCAGACGCTGGGTGTCCCATTTCCCTGCATGTACGTCATATACATAGGTACGAGCGGCAAAGGTGGGGTCCGTGACCATCTTTCCTGTAAGGCAAAAAGCCACATAATCGCATACCGAAAGCCATACTGTATTTTCTGGGGAAAGATGATGCTGGGAAAGAAGCCAGCGGTATTTGTAAATACCATATTTAAAGCTGTTGCGCAGGCCTGTTTGCCGGAACAACCGGTCGGATTCCTCTTGAGAAACCGCATCCGAAAGGCATCGGGGGCCCGGATGAAACCATGGGAGCAGCTCTGTCAATGGTTCACCGCTGTTCCGATCCAGAATCAGCCCAGCTTCCGCCATTCCGGTAATACAGATTCCCACGGGAGTAGAAGGAGAGTTCTTCAATAGCCGTCCCATCTGAGTCAAAACGATTTCCCGAAAGCGTACAGCATCATATACCGGGCCATATTCTCCGGATACAGAAGGGGTTGGCTGCTTTTCCAGCTGGAGCATCTTGCCCTTGTTGTCAAACAGCGCGGCCTTGATATGTGTCGTCCCCACGTCCAGGGAGATCACCGTTTTTTCCATGGGAACCTCTCCTTACTGTTTTTCCAGCTCTTTCTGCAAACGAAGCATTCCCAGACGTGGGCTGGTAAGCACTTTATCTCCGGCATCCTTTAGCGAGGATACCGCAGAAGCCATAGAAGCCTGTGCCAATACAATGGCATTGCAGGTGTCCAGGCGTTTTGCCACCGCATCGGCAATTTTCTGGTCGTGGGCGTTTTTATCCCCGCCCATCAGGGCCTCGTAAGCGCCCTCCACCAAAACGGTTTCCACCTGTACCTGTGCGCCGGATTCTTTTGCCTTGCGCTGAATCAGTCGGACGGTGGGGTCCAGTGTGGAGCGAAGAGTAGCAAAAACAGCGATGTTTCCGCCCCGGGCTACCGCTTCCTCGGCCATGGCCTCATCGATGCGGTATACCGGTACCGACAGCATCCGATCGGCCTCTTCGGCAAAATCTCCCACGGTGGAGCAGGCGCTAAGTACGGCGGAAACCCCTAGCTTTTCCAGCGTGGAAGCATAGGAGATCCATCTTTCCCGGACAAATTCCACATTGTGACCATCCCGCATATCCGCCAGAATGGAGTCGTCCAGGATGTTCACAATGTGAACATCCTGAAGAATCTCCTGTGCCAGCGCACCCAGGCTGGCAATGGTAGCGGGAGTGGTATGGATAATTCCAACTGTTTTCATTATATACCACTTCCTGTAAGGATTTAATAGTAGAGGACAGCAGAATTTCTGCTGTTATTTTACTGCTCCGCTGGTGTTCATGCCCTGAATAAAGTAGTTCTGGAAGCAGAAGAACAGGATCAGAATAGGGATCATGGAAAGGAAGGAGATGGCCATCAGATAGTTCCACTGGGTATAACCTTCTCCTTTAAAGACCTGCAGGCCCAGCTGGAGAGTATACTTGGCGCGGTCGCTCAAATAGAGCAGGGGGCCCTGGAAGTCGCCCCATGCACCTTTAAAGTTGATGAGGGCCACAGTTGCCAAAACAGGCTTGACCAGAGGCATAATGAGCTTGCCCCAGATGTAGAAGTGACCGGCGCCGTCCACCTTGGCGGCTTCAATAAGCTCGTTGGGAATGGTACGGTAGAACTGCCGCATCATGAAAATATGGAAGGCATTGGCACAGAATGCGGGCACAATCAGGGGCAGATAGGTGTCTACCCAGCCGATCTTGGAGAAAATCACGTACTGGGGAACCAGCGTAATAAAACCGGGGATCATCATGGTAGCCAAAACAACTTTAAAGAGCAGTTTTTTGCCTTTAAAATCAATTTTTGCAAAGCCATAGGCAACCAGGGAGTTACTGAAGACACCGCCGATGATAGTAAAGAATACGATAATCAGGGTGTTGATAGTGTACTGGGTAAAAGGAGCCTTTTGCCATGCAATAGCAAAGTTTTCCCACAGAGGTTCTTCCGGAAGAAGCGTAGGAGGATATTGGGCAACTTCCGGAGCAGATTTCAGTGCTGTACTGACCATCCAGAAAATGGGGAACAGGATAATCAGGGCGCCAAGGGTCAGGATTATGAACAGGACGATTTTTCCTAGGGTAATCTTTTTCTCAATCATCGTTGTCACCCTCCTCATAGTACACCCATTTTTTCTGGGATTTCTGTACGATCACAGTGAGGATCATCACCACAGCAAACAAGAACCAGCACATAGCGTTAGCATAGCCAGTATCAAAGTTCTTAAAGGCGTTATTCCACACCAACAGGTTGTAGAACAGCAGAGAACCGGCGGGGCTGCCGCTTCCGTTTCCAGAGAAGATATAGCCCTCCTGGAATACCTGGAAGGAGCCGATAATACCAATGACCAGGTTGTAGAAAATAATAGGAGAAATCAGAGGAACAGTAATCTTGATAAATTTGTGGAAAGCATTGGCGCCATCCAAGCTGGCAGCCTCATAGTAATCGTTGGGAATACTCTGCAAGCGTGCCAGATACAGCAGCATCTGGCCACCCAAGCCCCACAGATGCATCAGCACAATAGCAGGCTTTGTCCAGTTGGGGTCTGTCAGCCAAGCAGGTCCGTCAATTCCAATGACACTCAGAGCTGCGTTAACCAAGCCGTTAGCAGGGTCCAAAAGCAACATCCACAGGAAGTATGTACCAACACCAACCATAATGGAGGGCAGGTAATAAATAGTACGGAAGGTACGCAGACCAAAAATGGTCTTATTCAGCAGAACTGCCACGATTACGCCGCCGATGGTGACCAGCGGAATATTCATAAGGGAGTACACCAGAGTGTTCATAAAGGATTTCCCGAACAGCTGGTCTTTGGTAAACATATAAATATAGTTATCCAGACCGGTAAATTCGATACTCCGCATATTATAGTCGGCAAAGCTGGTAATAAAAGAGAAAATCATGGGGCCAAGAGTAAAGCATAAAAGCCCGATCAGCCATGGAAGGATAAAAATATAGCCATAAAAAGTTTCCCGGCCTTGGTTGGTTTTAATCCCCAATTTTCCCAGTACTTTGGAAAACATGCAAACGGCTCCCCTTTCTTAGTTTCTTTTTCTATTTAGAAGGGCTGTCGCGTCTGCTCGCAACAGCCCTTCATTAAAAATTCAAATCAGATACAGGCTTGTTTGCCCCAATTACTTGCTGGCAACAAAGTCTTCAAATGCCTTCTGTGCATTATCAAGAGCGGTATCGGTATCGGTAATGCCCAGAGTGCCTTCTTCGATCAGCGGGTTGATCACATCGGTGTAGCCCTTGATCTCGTTGGGAATAATAACAGTAGAGGTTTCTTCCAGGCACTTAGCCAGATCCTGGGTGATGGGGTTCTGGAAGAATTCGGAGCTGTCGTCGAAGTCATTTCTTGCGGAGAAGTCACCGATCTTGGTAGCCAGGAAATCCTGGGTGTCCTTGCTGGTAGCATACTTAATGAACTCGCAGGAAGCAGCTACGTTCTTAGCGCCCTTGGGAACTTCCAGAACGAATCCGCCGCCGTTAGCGGTGTGGCCGTTGCCAGCTTTATACTCGGGCAGCGGGATCACGCCGTACTCCAGGTCAGGAGCGGTCTGAGCCAGGCTGGAGGTATAAGCACTGGTGTGTACCAGCATGGAGATGGTGCCGGAAGCGAAAGGATCGGTCATGCCGGAGGAGAATGCTGCGCTCAGGTTATCATACTCGGCTTGGCCATAATGATCAATGCGATCACGAATCCACTTCAAAACGTCTTTATTGACATCGCTGTTTACGGTAGGCTCCAGGGTCTCGGTGTTGAACCAAGCAACGCCCTTGTTAGCGTTGATCATCCAGGTATCCACGCCGCCGTTGCCCAGAACAGGCATAAAGCCTACGCGGGTCCAAGTATCGCCGTCCTTCTGATCCAGCTTGTCAGCAGCTGCAATCAGATCATCCCAAGTCTGGATGGAAGCCGGATCAACATTAGCCTCTTCGAAGTGAGCCTTGTTGTAGTAGATAGCGCGGGTATCAACAGAATAAGGAACTGCATACAGAACGCCGTCATCGCCGGTGCAGGCGTCGATGTACTGATCATAGAAGTAGCTCTTGATATCATCGGTGATATACTCGTCCAGAGCTTCTACCTGATCTTCGTTGGCGCGGAAGCGAACTTCTTCCATGCTGTTAGCCATAATGTCGCAGGGGTTGCCGGCGGCGATCTGGGCAATGTTTTTGGTGAAGATATCGCCGAAGGGGATATCTACATAAGTAACTTTGTACTGATCCTGAGACTCGTTGAAGTTGTCCACCATTTCCTGAATGTAGGGCTTTCTGGCATCGGAGCTCCACCAGCCCCAGAATTCCAACTCTACGGTCTCGGTAGGGGTGTTGTTGCTCTCGCTGCCGGAGCCAGCACTTCCGGAAGACTGGGAGTCGGAGCTGGAGCATCCGGAAAATGCGGTAAGAATCATAGCGGCTGCCAAGCATAAAACGGAAATCCTTTTTTTCATGATAGTAAGTTCCTCCTTATAATTTGTTTCGCTTGACCTTGTGTCATCATATTACCACGTTTATTCACAAATTGCAAGCACTTTTTGAATTTTTTTGGAAGATTTTTGAAAATATTTGATTCGCAAAATTTACAAATCCTTTAAATGCAATTTTTTATTTCAAAAATACTGGTATATGAATAAACTTACTGGTCTTTTTATACAATACTTTCGGTTTTGCAAGAATTCATTTATATTTAAAAAAATCCAAATTGTTCCAAAAACCGGATTTTGCTCATTTTTGTTCATTTTTAGCATTCGCTTTTTGATAAATTTATGATATACTATTTTTACCATACAATAAAGAAAAGAGGGAGTTTTATGATTCCGGCTGTGCGACAAGAAAAGATCATGGAGATCCTTTCTTCAAACGAAATCATTTCTACTGAATCAATAATGAAAGATCTTGGAGTTTCCGTTTCTACCCTTCGCCGGGATCTTATGAAGCTGGAGGGAGAAAAGAAAATCACTTTGCTTCATGGTGGCGGTGTCCGGCTGGCACAAAGAACCACAGAGCTGAACATCTCTACCAAAATGGATCTCAATCGGGACGCCAAAGATCTGATTGCGAAAAAGGCGGCCAGCCTAGTAGAAGATGGCGATGTGATTTTTATGGACCCGTCCAGTACTACCTATTTAATGATCCCTTATCTGGCAGGAAAACAGGTTACAGTCCTGACCAATGGGATTTCCCATATCAATCAGCTGATCTCTTTGGAAATCAACTGTATTATGATTGGCGGTTCTATTAAACTCACTACCAATTCCTGCGTGGGTCCCCTTACAGAATCTATTATGGATACCTTTTACTTTAATAAGTGCTTTTTAGGAGCCAGTGGATTCAGCATCCAGTCCGGTATTACCAACCACGATATCAATGAAAAGGCCATCAAGGTTCTTGCCCTGAAAAATTCTACCCAGTCCTATTTCCTTTTGGATCACACCAAGTATGGCATCGTTACTATGGTTAAGGTAGCCAATCTGGAAGAATATCCCATCCTTACCGATAAGATCCCCTCTTCTCTGTCGGGGTATTCCAATTTTGTTTTGTGTACCTGAGAAATTATCTCCCCTTTCCTTATAATATAATAGAAAAAGGAAATCACAGGATATCATGTATAAAGCCTCCCAAAAACCGGAATACTGTAGCTAAAAACAAAATTTGGAGGCTGCCATGAAATCGATGACAGAAAAAGAATATGCCAAAATGGCCCAAAAGGCCTCGCCCAATTCCCCCTCCGGAAAAAACTGCGTGTTTGCGTTTGTTACCGGTGGGGGAATCTGCATGTTAGGGCAATTCCTGTGCAATCTCTATCAGCAATGGGGGGTAAGCCTGCCGTTGGCCCGGGCAGGGGTATCTATCTCCCTCATTTTCCTTTCCGCCTTGCTTACAGCGTTGGGCTGGTTTGACAATATCGCCCGGTTTGCCGGTGCAGGCACGCTGGTGCCTATTACCGGCTTTGCCAATGCCGTGGTCTCGCCAGCCATGGAGTTTAAAAGCGAGGGGATTATTACCGGGTTAGGCGTAAAAGCCTTTACCATCGCTGGGCCCGTATTGGTGTTCGGAATTTCTTCTTCCGTGGTGTATGGGTTAATTTTATGGTTCCTGCGCCTGATGGGAATATGAGAAAGGAGGGGCGGCATGGAACGGATTGGAAGATATACGCTTTCGTTAGAGAAAGTAAAGCTGGATTCCTGGGCCTCTGTTGTGGGCAAAAAAGAATCAGAGGGTCCATTGGGAAATGAATTTGATCTTACCTGCGAGGATGATTCCTTGGGGCAGGACAGCTGGGAGAAGGCGGAAGCTACTCTACAGAGAAAGGCTTTGGAAATTGCCCTTGGAAAACTTTCCTTAAAGCCGGAAGGGGTAGACTTTGTACTGGCAGGAGATCTTTTAAACCAGTGTATTTCCTCCACCTTTGGGCTGCGTCCCTTTGGGATTCCCCTTTTGGGGCAGTATGGGGCTTGCTCCACCATGGCGCTGACGCTGGGACTTTCTTCTATATTGGTAGAGAGCGGAGCAGCACGGCGGGCGGCGGCCGTTACCTCTTCCCACTTTTGTTCGGCGGAGCGGCAATTCCGGTTACCTTTGGAGTATGGCGGACAGCGCTCCCCTACCGCCCAGTGGACAGCCACCGCTTCGGGATGTGTAATGGTGGGGAAAGAGGGGCCTGTACAGGTGCAAAAAGTAACGTTTGGACGTATTACCGACCTGGGGATTACCGATGCTGCCAATATGGGGGCTGCTATGGCGCCAGCCGCCGCAGAGACATTGGGGGCGTTTTTTCGGGATACCGGTACTTTGCCGGAAGAATACGACGCCATATACACCGGCGATCTGGGTCAGGTGGGCAGCACACTTTTATGTCAGCTTATGGAAAAGGAGGGATACCCCATTGAGCCGGTACACCAGGACTGCGGCCTGCTCCTTTTTGATCGGGAAAAGCAGGACGTCCATGCGGGAGGGTCCGGCTGTGGATGCTCGGCGGCAGTGCTGTGCGGCCATATTCTGCCCCAGCTGGCACAAGGAAAACTGAAAAATGTGTTGTTTGCTGCCACGGGGGCCCTCATGTCCCCCACCTCCAGCCAACAGGGAGAGAGTATTCCCGGTATCTCCCATCTGCTCCAACTGGTTTCCGTCCAGAAATAACCGCTGTTTCCGTGCAAATTCCCGAATTTCCGATTTTTTGTGACAAGCTGCGCAATCCATGGTATAATAACTCCAATAACCGTATGGGATTACCCGCGGTAAAACAGAAAACGGGAACGGGGACCAGCTATGGAACTTTTAAAACAGCGTATTTTACAGGATGGCCATGCTACAGAAGACGACGTCCTGAAGGTGGACAGCTTTTTGAACCATCAGATGGACATCGATCTGCTCAACGAGATCGGAAAGGAATTCCGCCGCCGCTTTGCCGGAGAGCCGGTGAACAAAATCCTCACGATCGAGGCTTCGGGGATTGGAATCGCCGCTATTGCCGCCCAGCATTTCGGCAATGTACCGGTGGTATTTGCCAAAAAGACCCAGTCCCGAAATTTGGACGGGGAATTGTACACCGCTAAAGTAAAGTCCTTCACCAAGGGCAAGGTGTATGATATCCAGGTTTCTAAAAAATTCCTTGGACCAGAGGACTGTGTGTTGGTGTTGGATGACTTTCTGGCAAAAGGGCAGGCGCTGCAAGGGCTTTTGCAGATTGTCAAGGAATCCGGGGCCCGGTTGGCTGGCTGCGGAATTGTCATCGAAAAAGGCTTCCAAGAGGGGGGCAAGCTCCTCCGGGAACAGGGAATCCGGGTGGAATCCCTGGCGATTATTTCCTCTATCTCCAATGGAACCGTAACATTTGCCTAAAAAACTGCCGGCCCTTCTTTTTTGGAAGGGCCGGCAATTTTATTATAAAGGTGCTAGATTTATTTTATATAAATTATTTTCTGAGTTTACAATTATTATCATTTATGGTATTATTAATATAAAAGAATTCATGAACGGGAGGGGATTGCCATGGTAATTAATTCGTCAAGGGGAGTTGGCTGGCATATCATAGCATCCAGCAGTTTCTGGTTCCCTTTATAGTCGATATATGGTGTCATGTTAAAATCAGCCGCCTTCCTTTGACCTCTGTGTTTACGGAAAATCATCTGTATTTTTGTTGTAAGGAGGTCAATTATGTTAAAGAAAATAGTCGCATCATTTTTAGTTGTGTTTATGGGTTTAAGTACAACGATCTTATCCTCTGCTGCGTCAGATAATGTTATAATAAATGACAATATATCTGCTTTAGAACAGGAAATACCCATGGAAGTTCAAACTGCAATGGAGAATCAAACTACTGCATTGGAGAGTTACCAAAACCTTTTCGATTCATTTCAGAAAAATGATTTAGGACTGCCTATATATCCGGATGAATATGGCGGCGCATGCATTGAGGATGGAAATCTGGTTATTCTTCTTACCAATGTGAATGATACTATCAAACAAGAATACATTGAAAAATGTAAAAATGAAGAAAAAATTGTTTTCCGTTTGGTAACATATTCTTTGAATGATTTTGATGAATATGTATTAGACGTAAAGGAAGCGATGAGAGGAGAAAATGGGGAAGATATTATCGGATGTTCTATCGATGAGAGTAATAATCAATTTGAAATTTCTTTAGATCAATCTGTATCTGTCCCTGTGTTATCCAGTCGGTCTCAAGTATTGATATCTTCGGGCGCCCCGATCAAAATAGCTTACCAGGCTCCAGTACAGGCTTGTACTACCATATGGGGGGGTGACCGCCTTGAAAATGAGGATACAGCAATTCCTATGACTGCTGGAATATGCGGGACATATCAAGGGCAAAAGGCCGTCCTTACATGCGGGCACGGAAATGAGCAAGTGGGATTCCTTTTCACCCGGTATCCATATATAAAGTATTCGGGTTCCCGCATTGGACAGGTCAGTTTTCAAAGGGCAAATACGTCTCGATTATATGGACAACAAGGAGTTGGTAGTTTAGGTGACTTTGCGATAGTTACATTGAATAGTAATATAACAACCTCAAATAAAATTTATGGAAATTTAGAAATTACAGGGACATATTCTTCTGTACCGCAAGGGACGACTATTTATAAATACGGTACGACAACAGGCATGTCTTATGGTACTGTTTCCAGATCAGGAACAGGCGTTATAATTCAATATGGTGACGGCTTTGGAAACGTTTATTATGTTGAAGGACTATATACGAGTTCCATGCGTAATTCAAGCGGAACGGATGCCATAGCTCCCGGGGATAGCGGCGGCCCGGTATATGTTAAGAGCGGTTCCAAATATCTCTTGCACGGGATTGTTACAGCGAGAAAAGAACCAGCCGAAAATGAAGTGGCTTCTCTAATGTATTCCAGCCCCATTTATTTTGCCCAGGATGTAGGGTTTACGGTGAAAACCAGCTGATTGTAAAAGGGGAGATAAACGATGAAAAGAAGTACCCGGTTTTTATGGGGCCTCCTATTGGCGGTTGTGATGATCCCCTTCCTCAGCGGCTGCCAGGACGCCAATTCTCAATTACAGGAGAAATTCAAGGATAGGGATAACGGAAAAGGGCAGCCCTATTCCCAGCAGGTGCCCCTTTCGGAGATGGATTTTTCCGCCTATATGTACGGCAGTACATTTCCTCGAATTGTGGCCGATGATGCAGCCTTGATCCTGGCACGGGAGGTCGCCCTGCCCTGCGATGTGGAATATTACTGTTCCAAGGAAGATACCGAACCGGCCCTGGTGATAAAAAAGGGGACGCCTGTTTTCATCTATCCCGAAAACGGCCCCCTTAGAACCTATGGGTATGGGCTTATGTGCTGGCCGGATTATGAACCAGGATGGCGCTATGGGATCCCGCTGATGGAAGAGGATTTCAGCCGTGGGGATATTGCCTTTTCAAACTGGGAAAACCTGGATTTGTATTATGTGAAAACGGAACAGCTGGAAAAAACGGCCCAGGCGTATACGGACCTGGAAAAAAATAAAACCTATTTCTCCGCTATGTATCAGCGCCAGCGATATGACTCTGCCAAGATAATGGTTCAAACCGTGGACCGGGAGCTTTACAGGAGCGGCGCTTTTTGCTCCCCGGAGCTAAGCTGGTATCCGGAATACTGACAGGTTGTTTCTATAAGTAAAAAAAGGAGGGTGCGGCGCATCCTCCTTTTTTTGGGCGCCAACCAGCTTGCAGAAAAAATGACCTCCCACCGATTTTGGGGGAGCATCTCGAAAATTTGTTTATATTCCACAGTATTTGTCGAATAAAATTTTTCAATATTTGTCAGATGTTCACGTCGTTATCACATTGGGCCGTTATAATTCATAATGGTTCGGTTTTCCCGGGCTGCATTTGCTCCATATCGTATCCAGAACCCTATGATGGATCGCTTTTAAAAAACAATTTTTTCCCTTTTTTACGGAAAAACTTGAAAAAAATACATAAATGCGATATGATATGAAAGCTGTGTTTCATCACAATAACTAAACAGGAGGGACACGAGATGATAGAGGTCAAAAACCTCACCAAACGCTACGGCGCCAACGTAGCGCTGGACAACGTCAGCTTCTCGGTTGAAGAAGGAAAAATTATGGGATTCCTGGGGCCTAACGGCGCCGGTAAATCCACCACCATGAATATTATCACTGGCTACTTGTCCTCCACCGAGGGTACCGTTACCGTGGGCGGCTATGATATTCTGGAAAACCCCAATGAAGCCAAAAAGCTCATCGGCTATCTGCCGGAATTGCCGCCGCTGTATATGGATATGACCGTAAAGGAATATCTGAATTTCATGTATGACCTGAAAAAGGTCACCCTGCCCCGGGAGCAGCACATTATGGAGATCTGCCGTTTGGTAAAGATCAATAATGTGTATAAGCGCCTCATCGGCAACCTTTCCAAGGGCTATAAACAGCGTGTCGGCATTGCCCAGGCATTGCTTGGCAATCCGCCTGTACTGATCTTGGACGAACCCACCGTAGGTCTGGACCCCAAGCAGATCATTGAGATCCGTAAGCTCATCAAGGACTTGGGCCGCAACCACACGGTGATCCTCAGCTCTCATATCCTGTCGGAAGTGCAGGCTGTGTGTGAGCGCGTTATTATCATCAACAACGGCAAATTGGTGGCCGATGGCGCTACCGACCGTTTGGCACATGACCTCTCTGCCGATCACCGGCTCATCATCCGGGTGGACGGACCCGAAAACGAGGTGCTCCATGCGCTGACTAACCTTGGCCATGTGAAGGAAGTCCTTTCCTATGGCGAAAAGGAAAAGGGCGCCTATGAATTCTCCGTAGAGGCGGACATGGATTACGATATCCGTCGAGATCTGTTTGCCCTGCTGACCCGCAAGGGCTGGCCGCTGCTGGCAATGCGCAATACCGACTTGACGCTGGAGGATGTGTTCCTGCAGCTCACCAGCGGAGCGGATCCGGCAGTAGTGCGTTCCAAAACCAAGAAAGGAGCTGAAGAGGAATGAAAGCAATCCTGAGACGTGAATTAAAGTCCTATTTCTCTTCCCCCATCGGCTATGTGTGTATTGCCGTATTGCTGGCCCTGTTTGGCTTTTTGTATTTCAGCATCATGTATACCGGCTCTTCTTCTTACATCTATATGGTATACAGTAATATGTTCACCTTCTGTATGATGGTAATCCCCATCCTTACCATGAAGAGCATGAGCGACGAGCAGCGTAACAAGACCGACCAAGCCTTGCTCACCGCACCGGTTAGCGTAACCGCCATTGTTCTTGGAAAATTCTTGGCCGCGTTTATCGTGTATGCCATTGCCATGACCGGCAGCCTGCTGCCCTGCGTGGCCATCTCCCTGTTTGGTTCCCCCAGCTGGGGTGAGATCTTCGGTTATTACCTGGGCTCCCTGTTCTATGGCGCCGCTATGATCTCCATCGGCGTGTTTATCTCCAGCCTGACGGTGAGCCAGGTGATCTCTGCTATCGCTACTTTTGCCGTTTCTATTTTCATTTTGATGATGGGCCAGATCTCCAGCCTGGCCAGTGGTACGTTTATTGCACAGGTGGTGGATTGGCTGGCCTTTGATTCCCGGTACAGCTATTTTACCCAGGGCATTTTCAACATTTCCAGCGTGGTATTCTTCCTGAGTGTGGTTGCTATTTTTGTCTTCCTCACCGCCCGCCGTCTGGAAAGCAAGAGATGGAGTTAAGGAGGAACGAAACATGAATAGCGAAAAGAAGACCCCCCAGGAGGAGATCCTGGAAGAGGTTAAAAACGCAGAAAAAGAAAAAGCCGATTCCTCCTCCGAGGCAGAAACTGCCGGGAAGGATGAAACTGCTGAAACTGCTGAGACCACCGATGCCCCTAAGGCAGAGGAAAAGGATAAGTCTGATAAGGATAAAAAAGCCAAGAAAAAAGGTACTTCTGGCGTGAAAAAGGTCCTCAAAAGCCGCCGCTTCAAGCGGGGCGGTATGGCCACAGTATTTACCGCTGTGTTCGTAGTAGTGATTATTCTTATCAATGTAGTGGTATCCCTACTTAGCGAGCGATTCCCCTCTATGAATATTGACCTTACGGCTAATAAGGTGAATACCCTTTCCGACGCCGCTTTGGAAGTGGCCAAAGAAGTGGAAGAGGAAACCACTATTTATATTCTGGCTACCGATGACTGGCTGGATTATGCCAACAACCAGGGCGTAGCTTATTCTACTTTGGTATCCCTCAGCGATAAGCTGGCTGAGGCCAATTCCAAGATCAAGGTAGAACAGGTCGATCTGGAAAAGAACCCCTCTTTTGTTAACGAGTATGCAGACGAGAACCTGACTAACGGATGTGTGGTGGTAAAAACCGATAAGCGTTATCGTGTGTTGACCATCTCGGATTTGTTCCCCAGTGAGTCCAACCGCCAGACCGGTTCTACCGCCAGCTATAATGACGTAGATAGCGCTTTGGCAACTGCTATCAAGCAGGTAAACTTGTCAGAGGTGCCGGTGGTCTCCATTGCTACTGGCCACAGTGAGGCTATGACCAACGCTTTTGATTCCCTTACCTCTTTCCTCAATGAAAATGCGTTTGATGTACAGCAGTTCAATATCCTTTCTGAGGATATTCCTGAGAACACCCAGATTCTTTTCCTGGGTACCCCCAACACGGATTACACCGAGGATGAGCTGAAAAAGCTGGACGAATACCTTTCTGAGAAAGAAAGCGGCAAGACTCGTACCTTGTTGATTTCTGCTACTCCCGGTCAGGCTTCCCTGCCGAACCTGATGAGCTTCTTGGAAGAATGGGGTATTTCTTACGATTCCACCAGCATGGTTCTGGAAAGCGACAGCAGCCGTACTTTTGGAAACAGTGCCCTGTATCTCTCCGATGTAGATTCAGAAAATGGCATCCCCGATGGCGATTATCCCCTGCTGGTAACCCCCTATTCTGTGCCGGTTACCCGCCTGTTTGATTCCAATAATAGCGTAGTTACCTATTCTCTGGCAGCTACCTCTGAGGGAAGCTACTTGCAGAAGACTGACAGTGATGAGGATGCTTCCGAGACCGCAGAAAAGAAATCCTATGACACCGCGGTGCTGGCCCGGAAATCCCTGGATTCTTCCGGCACAGGCGCTTATGCTAACGTCATCGTTTTGGGCAGCACCTATATGCTGGACCCCTCTACCTTGAACACCAGCACCTTTAGCAATGGTGATTACTTCATTGATCTGGCTAAGTATGCCACCGACACCACCAACTCTAACAATACGGTATACTCTCCCCGTGTACAGGCCGGTGTGCAGGATATTACTGCAACTACCAATGTGATCAATTTCTTGGGTCTGGGCGTCTTTACCATCACCATTCCCGTGGTCATCCTTCTGGCTGGTCTGGCGGTGTACATCAAGAGGAGGCACCTGTAATCCATGAAAAAAAACACCCGCTATATTCTGATTACTCTGATAGTGGCTGTGATCTTGGGCGGCGCGCTTACCGCGCTGCTCTTGACCCAGCCGGAAACGGAGGATGAAAGCTCCTCCTCTTCTGCAACCTCTTCTTCAACGGATATTTCCCTGTTCTCCTATGAGGATGAGGATGTGGAATCCATTACCGTCAAAAATGCCGATGGAGAATTTAAGATTTTGACCCGTACGGAAACCACGGAAAGCGCTTCCTCCGAAGAGGAAGACAGCAGCAGCGAAGCAGAGGAAAAGACCGTCTTCTATCTGGATGGGATCGATGAGAGTTTGCAGAGCAGTTCTTCCGTGTCTACCGTAGCCAATTATGGCACTTCCCTTTCCGCTACTAGCGAGATTGGCAGCGCTGACGAGCTTTCCCTGTCCGAATATGGTCTGGATGCTCCTTCTGTTACTGTCACCACCATTTTAAAGGATGGTAAGGAAAACACCTATTCTGTTGGCAACGAAAGCCCGCTGTCCGGCTATTATATTCTGTATAATGATAAGGTGTATGTAGCTAGCGTCAGCACAAGCCTGTATAATACTTCTCTGGATTTCGTTACTACTACGGTGCTTACCATTACTCCGCCGGAGAGCGATGATTCCTCCACGGAGGCTTCTAATGAGTATACTTCCTTTACCTTCTCTGGAACCAACTTCCCGGAGGAAGTAAAGATCGTTCCTCAGTCCACCATCACTTCTTCCTTTAAGCTGACCGCTCCCTATGAAGTAGATGTCAATGCCACTACCTTGGAAAACATAACGGCAAGCCTGGAATCTTTGACGGCTTCTTCTGTGGCAGCAGTGAAACCCACTGACGAGGAGCTGGAGAAATATGGCCTCAAGGAACCTAAGGTGCGTATGAGCTTTACTGTAAACGGTAACTCCTATACCCTGCTTGCCGGTAATATAGAAGATTCCAACCAGTATGTAATGCTGGAAGGTGTGGATGTGGTCTATGTATTCGGCCAGGATTCCGTTTCTTCTTGGGCAGACGCTACTCTGTTTACTTTGCGGGATAGCTTTGTGTGGTTGCAGCTGATTACAGATGTGAATAAGCTCACTGTGGAGACCCCGGATAAGACCGATGTGTTTACCTTGAGCCGCACTGAAAACGAGGAGAGCAGCACCGAAGATAATATCGTATATGATTACTCTGTAAAGGGTACAGATGGACAGGAGATTACCTATCAGGATATCTTTACCGGTTATTACCAGACCATTATCGGCATACAGCTGCTGAATGAGACTACGGAGACTACCGTTTCCGGTGATCCCATGCTTCGTGTGACCTATGAGTTCTATGAAGGCGGAACACCTAAAGTAGTAGAGTACTACTCTATTGGCAACCGTCGCTGCCTAGTAAAGGTGGACGATCAGGTAGTGGGCGTAGTGTCCGAAAACCTGGTTCAGGATGTGATCGATAATACTGCTATCGTTCTCCAGAATAAGAGCATAGAGCCGGAGGATGAGGAAGAATAATCCTCATTTCCGTATACATCTTTTAACAGTAAAACCACAGGTTTCCTGAAACGGATGCCTGTGGTTTTTTCTTGTTTGGAAATTTGCTGTTTTCAAAATATCGTATACTGGAAGAGTATCGAAAAGGCCGCTGGACGGCAGGAGGGAATCCATAGTGCTTAAAGAAGGGCTTGTGAGGGAAAAGCTGAAAAATGCAGGACGAATCCTGGTTTCTTATTTACAAAAGACTCTGTTTTCCGATTTTATTTCCTTTTGTAAATGGCTTCTCATTGCGCTGGGAGCTGGAGGAATAATCGGTTTGGCAGGTACCGGTTTCCATATGGCCATTGGGTGGGCAGAAGGATTTCGGGAGGAACAGACATGGCTTTTCTGGTTGCTGCCAGTTGGTGGACTGTTCATCGCCCTACTGTACCGATGGTGCGGTATGGAGGCGGACCCGGGAACGGATATGGTGCTGTTTTCGGTGCGTTCCGAGGCAAAGATTTCCTGGAAGACGGCGCCTCTTATTTTTGTCTCTACCGTCATTACCCATTTGCTGGGCGGATCTGCTGGACGGGAAGGGGCAGCGTTACAGCTTGGCGGCAGCTTGGGGCAAACTCTAGGACGGCTTTTACGGCTGGATATCAAGGACCTGCATATCATCACCCTGTGTGGCATGAGCGCCGGTTTTGCGGCTCTTTTTGGAACTCCCATGACGGCGGCTATCTTTGCTATGGAGGTCATCAGTGTAGGGGTGATGTACTATGCGGCGCTGGTACCCTGTGTGCTGGCGGCAGTGGTTGCTTCTGAGATTTCCTTCGCTTTGGGGAGCCAGCCCACGGTGTTTTCCCTGGCAGCAGAGGTGGTGCCGGAGATTTCCCCTCTGGTAGCGGCCCAGGTGGTGGGGCTAGCAGCCTTGTGTGCATTGGTCAGTATTTTGGTGTGTATTGTTTTTCACAAGGTATCTCTATTATACCGAAAGTATTTTCCGAATCCTTGTTTACGAGCGGTAGTTGGAGGCGCCTTGGTGGCAGTCCTTATGTTCCTGTTGGGGACCCGAGACTACTTGGGAGCAGGAGTGCCGGTAATCCAGCGGGCCATTGATGGAGAAGCAAGGCCCGAAGCCTTTTTGCTCAAGCTGCTGTTGACAGCCCTCACCTTGGGGGCTGGCTTTAAAGGTGGAGAGATCGTCCCCTCCTTTTTTATTGGTGCTACCTTTGGCTGTACGGTGGCCTTTTTGTTGGGGTTGCCCCCGGAGTTTGCCGCTGCCATTGGGTTGGTGTGCGTGTTCTGCGGCGTGACCAACTCTCCCCTGGCCTCCTTTATTTTAAGCCTCGAGCTGTTCAGCGGCCAGGGATGTCTGCTGTTTTTGCTGGCGGTGGCGGTGAGCTATACCCTTTCTGGCTATTATGGCCTCTACAGCAAGCAAAAGATTTTGTATTCCAAGACCCGGCCAGTGTTTATTGACCGGCAGACAAAATAAAATATGACGGCGCGCAGTCGTAAAAATTCATGAGAAGAAGGTGGACTCTTTGGAGATCATTGATTTTCACGCCCATATTTACCCCGATAAGATTGCGGAAAAGGCTTCTCACAGCGTAGGGGATTTCTATACCATCCCCATGCAGACGGTAGGGAGTGTGGAGGCGTTGTTTGCCAGCGGTGACCCTGCGGGGGTAGACCGGTTTGTGGTGCAGTCGGTGGCCACGGTGCCCCGGCAGGTGGAGAGCATCAATAACTTTATCCGGGAAACCTGTGAGGCTCACCCCCAAAGGCTTATTGGCTTTGGTACCATCCATCCGGGCATGGAGAACCCGGTGGAGGAGGTGGAGCGCTGCCTGCAAATGGGGCTGCGGGGGATCAAGATTCACCCGGATGTGCAACAGTTTAATATGGACGACCCGGCCATGTTCCCGGTATACGACGCTATTCAAGGACGTGTCCCTATGCTTATCCACTGCGGGGATTACCGGTACCATTACTCCCACCCCAGCCGTTTGGCTCATGTGCTGGATGAATTCCCCAAGCTGGAGGTAGTGGCCGCCCATTTTGGTGGGTGGTCCCTGTTTGACCTGGCTATGGAATATTTGCTCCAGCGGAAATGCTGGCTGGATACCTCCAGCTCCTTTGCTTTTTTGGGAAAGGTTCGTTCCCGGGAAATTATCCGGGCATACGGCGCAGAGCGCATTGTTTTTGGGGACGATTTCCCCATGTGGGACCATAAATCTGAACTGGACACCTTACTTTCCCTGGGGCTGACAGACCGGGAAAACGAAATGATCCTTTCCGGCAACGCCAAAAAGATTTTAGGACTGTAATAGACAAAAGAAAATCCTCGCGGGGGCTTTTCAGAATGGCCTGTGTTGTGTATAATTATTTTTGAATGGAGCATTGACGAATCCTGCATGAACCGCTATAATATAGAAAACGCCACTTATCAGACAACCGGTTCAGTTGTCTGATATATGACCACCATAAAAGAAGGAGGGGGATGCTTTTTGATAAGCGGAGCTGAGATCATGGTCAAATGCTTGGAAGCCGAGGGTGTGGAAATTGCCTTTGGATATCCGGGCGCGGTGATCTGCCCCTTTTACGACTATTTATACCAATCTTCGATCCGCCATGTACTGGTGCGGGAAGAGCAGAACGCGGCCCATATGGCCAGCGGCTATGCCAGAAGCTGTGGCAAGCCGGGTGTGTGCATCGCCACCTCCGGCCCCGGCGCTACCAACCTGATTACCGGTATCGCTACGGCTTATATGGATTCCATCCCCATGGTGGCCATTACCGGACAGGTGAATTCGGAGCTGCTGGGCAGGGATGTATTCCAGGAAGCCGACGTCACCGGCGCCTGCGAATCCTTTACCAAACACAGCTATCTGGTGAAGGATACCCGGGAGCTTCCCCGGATCTTTAAAGAGGCTTTCCATATTGCCTCTACCGGCCGTCCCGGCCCGGTGCTCATCGACGTACCAGTGGATATCCAGCAAAACAAGATCGAGAGCTTTTCCTACCCGGAAAAAGCGGAGATCATCGGTTATAAGCCCCGGACCCAGGGGCACGGTTTGCAGATCAAGCGTGCCATCCAGGCCATTGAAGAGGCCAAGCGCCCCCTCATTTGCTGCGGCGGCGGCGTGGTGCTGGCAGGGGCCCGAGAAGAAATGAAGGCCTTTGCTCAAAACAGCGGCCTTCCCATTGTGGCCACCATGATGGGTATCGGCGTGGTGCCTATGGACAGCGACCGGTATCTGGGAATGATCGGTTCCCATGGCCGCTCCTATGCCAACCGGGCTATGCACGAGGCTGACTTGATTATCCTGTGCGGTGCGCGAGTAGGCGACCGGGCAGTTGCCGCACCGGAACAGGTGGCGGAACAGGCCAAGATCATCCATATTGATATTGACCCGGCGGAGATCGGGAAAAATATGCCGGTGGATATCCCCATTGTAGGCGATATCCGGCTGGTGCTGGCCCAGATGGCGGAAAAGGTACACTATATCGACCGCCCCGAATGGGTACAGAGCGTGGTGGAGTATAAAAAGAGTTATGTCCCCCACGGCACCGACCGGGAGGATGCGGTGGAACCCCGTTCCTTTATCCGCAGCCTTTCTAGGCTCATGGACGATAACGCCATCTTGGTGGCGGATGTGGGCCAGAACCAGATCTGGTGCGCCAGAAACTATAATGTAAAAGAAGGCCGGTTCCTTACCTCTGGCGGACTGGGTACCATGGGATACGCCCTCCCTGCTGCCATTGGCGCCAAGCTGGCAAAGCCCCACCGGCAGGTGGTGGCGGTGTGCGGCGACGGCTCCTTCCAAATGGTCATGGGAGAACTGGGAACCCTGTGCCAGACCGGGGTGGATATCAAGCTGATTATCATGGAAAATGGCCGGCTGGGTATGGTAAAGGAATTACAGGATAAGCTGTACGGCCACCGTTATGCCGCCACTACCCTGGATGGTAATCCCGATTTTGTAGCGCTGTGCAGTGCTTACGGCCTCCCCGCCAAACGGGCGGAAAGCAACCGGCAGGCCGTGGAGATTGCCAAGGAAATGCTGGAGCACAAGGGGCCCTTTGTGCTGGTGTGCCGGGTAGACCCGGACACGCCTACCATATAAGGAGGGAACCGGGATGAAATATACGCTTGCCGTTCTGGTGGAAAACCAGCCCGGCGTCCTCTCGAAAGTGGCGGGGCTGTTCTCCCGCCGGGGCTTCAACATCGACAGTTTGGCTGTAGGCGTTACCGAAGACCCCAAAATCTCTCGCATGACCATTGTGGTCAACGGGGATGAACATATTGTAGAGCAGGTGGAAAAGCAGCTCAACAAGGTGATTCAGGTCATCAAGGTGAAGACTCTGGACACTGCTGGGGATTTCCTCAGCTGCGAGCTGAACCTGATTAAAGTTTCGGCCAACGCCCAGCAGCGTACCGAGATTTTGCAGCTTGCCAACCTGTTTGACGCCCGAGTCATCGACGTCTCCCCCACTACCATGACGCTGCGCTTTGCAGGCACTCCCCAAAAGGGCGAGAACCTAATGACGCTCCTTCACCCTTATGGGGTGAAAGAAGTGGTGCGTACCGGCACCATCGCCATTGAAAAGGGCGCTGCGATTACCCGTAAAAAAGAAGCATAACTCTCACCTATGCGGCCGCCGGCGGCCTTAGGCTGCTCCCGGCTTCCATATATTATTTTTCAAAGGATTCAGGAGGTACTTATTATGCCGAAGATCTATTACCAGGCAGATTGTGACATCAATGTTCTCAAGGACAAAACCGTTGCCGTCATCGGTTACGGCAGCCAGGGCCATGCCCATGCCCTGAACCTGAAGGACAGCGGCGTGAATGTAGTCGTTGGTCTGTATGAGGGCAGCAAGAGCCGCGCCCGTGCGGAAGCTCATGGCCTTACTGTTATGACCGTGCCGGAGGCCACCAAGGCTGCCGACATCATTATGGTGCTGATTCCCGACGAGCGTCAGGCCGATATGTACTATAAGGATATTGCTCCCAACCTCACCGAAGGCAAGGCTCTGGCTTTTGCTCACGGCTTTAATATTCACTTTGGCCAAATCAAGCCCCCGGCTGATGTGGACGTGTTCATGATCGCCCCCAAGGCTCCCGGCCACACTGTGCGCAGCGAGTATGTTGAGGGTAAGGGTACTCCCTGCCTGGTGGCTGTAGAGCAGGATGCTACCGGCCACTGCCTGGAGACCGCTCTGGCTTATGGCGCAGGTATCGGCGGCGCACGTGCAGCTATCATGGAGACCACCTTTAAGATCGAGACTGAGACCGACCTGTTCGGTGAGCAGGCTGTTCTGTGCGGCGGCGTCACCGCCCTGATGAAGGCTGGCTTTGAGACCCTGGTGGAGGCTGGTTATGCTCCCGAGAATGCCTACTTTGAGTGCATCCATGAGATGAAGCTCATTGTGGACCTGATCTACACCGGCGGCTTCAAGATGATGCGTTACTCCATCTCCGATACCGCAGAGTTCGGCGATTACGAGACCGGCAAGCGCCTGATTACCGACGAGACCAAGAAGGAAATGAAGAAGATCCTCGCCGAGATTCAGGACGGCACCTTCGCCAGCAAGTGGATTGCTGAGAATAAGAACGGCTGTGCACACTTCAATGCCTGCCGCCGCATCGAGGCCTCCCATCAGCTGGAGACCGTTGGCGCAGAGCTGCGTAAGATGTACGCTTGGAACGACGACAAGTACGCCGACTAATGTACGCCGACTAATTTTTACAAAGTACAAACCGGGATGCAGGATATGCCTGTATCCCGGTTTTTTTGTTTTTGACGGCTGTGGTAAAAGCTATCATATGGGCGAACTGTAAATAGAATCTCTTTGTTTTTGTGTATTTTCCCACATTTGAGAAAAATAATAATTATTTTCATTTTTTCTCTTCCATTTTCCGGAAAGATAGTGTATAATAGAACCATCAAAGGGCGATACTTTTTGTAGCGCCGAGAATATTGAAAATAATGGGAGGTACCAAAAATGGAATTCAAAGGAAGCAGAACGGAAGCTAACCTGATGGCAGCATTTGCCGGGGAATCTCAGGCAAGAAACAAGTATACCTACTATGCCTCTAAGGCAAAGAAGGACGGCTTTGAGCAGATCGCCGCGATTTTCGAAGAGACCGCCAACAACGAAAAAGAGCACGCCAAAATCTGGTTCAAGTATCTCCATGATGGGGCCATCCCTGATACTGCCGCTAACCTGGAAGACGCCGCAGCAGGTGAGAACTATGAGTGGACCGAGATGTACAAGGAGTTCGCCGAGGTTGCCGAGGAAGAGGGCTTTAAGGAGATCGCCGCTGTCATGCGCCTGATTGCCCAGGTGGAAAAGAGCCATGAGGAGCGCTATCGCAAGCTGCTCTCCAACCTGAAGGAGGATATCGTCTTTAAGTGTGATGACGAGATCGTGTGGGTGTGCCGTAACTGTGGATATATCCATGTTGGCAAGGCTGCTCCTACTGTGTGTCCTGCTTGCCGTCATCCTCAGGCTTATTTTGAGCGCAAGGCTACCAATTACTAATATACGCACAAAGAGAAATCCCTTTTTGCCCTGTGGTAGAGTCATCTGCCACAGGGCTTTTTTTGCAACTATTTCTGCGTTTTGCTTTTCTATTTGCGGAAAGTGGAAAGAGCTTTGGCGGATATGAAAATAGAGAAGGGCCCCTATTTATGATATAATTTGTATGCTAACTATTTCTATCCTAATTATTTAACGAGGTGATAGAGTTGGATACCAGCTTTCACTATCTGCTAATGGCGTCTCAGGCATTGTTTCAGCGAAAAGTCATGGCACATCTTGCCGATTGCGGTTTGACAGCAGGCCAGCCTAAGGTGCTGGATTATTTGGGCTTGCACAATGGCAGCGTACAAAAAGCCATTGCAGCCGGTTGCCAGATCGAGCCTGCCACCCTGACGGGCATCCTGAACCGGATGGAGGAAAAAGGGCTGATTTACCGGCAGATGGAAAACGGGGACCGCCGCTCCCTTCATGTTTATCTGACAGAAGAAGGAAAAGAAAAGCAAAAGCTGGTGCGGGAGACACTAGAGGGCCTGACCCGGGAAATCCTGTCGGAGATATCGTCGGAAGAACAACAGGTACTGTTAGAGTGTCTCGTAAAAATTTGTACTAAAATGATTGATGCGGAGGTATTGCAGTGAGCAAACAGGAACTTTTTCGCAGGTATGTATTTTTTGTGGTGGGATTGTTTGTCAATTCCCTTGGGATCAGCTTCATCACCAAGGCAAACCTGGGCACGTCCCCCATTTCCAGTATCCCCTACACCTTAAGTTTGGGGTTCCCCTTGTCTTTGGGGATGTTTACCATGATCTTCAGTGTGCTTCTCATGGTGATTCAGCTGTTCATCCTGCGCAAACGGTTTTCCAAAGAGCTCTGGCTACAGCTTCCCATTTCTGTATTATTTTCCGCTTTTATCGATTTGACTATGGCTATGCTGTTTTTCATCAATCCCCAGACCTATGTGTTGCAGGTGGTTTCCCTGTTGGTAGGCTGTGTGATCCTGGGATTTGGCGTATTCATGGAAATGGCCGCCAATGTGGTCATGCTTCCCGGAGAATGCACGGTGCGGGCGATTTCCTCCACCTGGAACACCGATTTTGGCAAAACCAAGATCGCAGTGGATGTGACTATGGCGGTGACCGCAGCCGTGCTAGGGGTAGCTCTTTACTGGCAGATCGCCGGTGTTCGAGAGGGCAGCCTGATCTCCGCTTTGCTGGTAGGCTTTTTGGCCCGTATCTTTAACCGGAAGATTGGGGGACCGGTACAGACCCTGTTGTGTGACCGTGTATAAAATTTTGTAAAATGCTTTTTTCTCCTGGGCAAAGGGCTTGCAGTGGAAAAAAACAGGGAGTATACTGAAAATATTCTATATTTTGGAGGAGTTTTTTATGCAGCAGATCGAACGGTTTCCCCTGCCAGGCAGTGACGCCCGGTTGGTAGGATATCTTCACCAGACACTCAACGAAGCGGCAGTTTACCGTACCAAGCGGCCCTGTGTGTTGATTTTTCCCGGCGGAGGATATGAGTTCCTTTCTCAGCGGGAGGCGGAGCCGGTGGCTTTTCACTTTTTTGAAAGAGGATACCAGGTGTTTATCCTGTATTATTCTCTGAAAGAAAACGCAAAGGATATGCAGGTACTTATGGAGGGTGCAGCCTCCATTATGATGATTCGGGAGCACAGCGAAGAGTGGAATGTGTTGGAGGATCAGATCGCAGTGTGTGGTTTTTCTGCCGGCGGACATGCTGCGGCTAGCGTGGGAATCCTGTGGAACCATCCTCGCCTGCTGGAAAAGATGGATACCCAGAATGGGCGCAACCGGCCTAATGCCGTTATCCTTTCTTATCCGGTGATTACGGCAGGAGAATTTGCCCACCAGGGTTCTCTGAAGTGGATTTCTGGTGCTGCACAGGGAACAGAAGAAAATGAGTTCTGGGCTCTGGATCGCCATGTAGACGCCACTACCCCTCCCACCTTTGTGTGGCATACGGTAGAGGATGACTGTGTCCCCATAGAGAATACCCTATTCCTTATCAATGCCCTGCAAAAAAATAAAGTTTCCTATGAATGCCATCTCTATCCCCATGGCGGACACGGAATGTCCACATGTACGGTAGAGGTTGGTACCCCCAATCTTCACGCTCGCTCCTGGGTATCCCTGTGTGACCAGTGGCTGGAGGAGCTGTTCTCTTTCCCGCTTTAATTCTGATAGATTTTTATGGCTTAATACACAAAAAAATTTTAAACCGGTTGTAAAATATATTTTTTAAACTAAATTTTCTTTACTTCCTTTCAAAATCATGCTATGCTAATGAATAGAAAGCAGTTGGAAGCGATTGAAAAATAATTGAGCAGGGAGAACAATGGGAGGTGCCTTTGATTTTGAAAAAGGAAAAAGAAAAAAAGAAAAAACGGGAGCGGCCTGCGGAAACGGATTCGGCCTTTCTAAGCCCCCCCTCGGCTGGCGATTCCCTAATTGCGGCGGGGAATATAGAAGATTCTATGAGTATGGAATCTCTTCGTCAGGCTTTGAATGACTTGGGGGGAAAATGGCGGTTGCAGGTGTTGTGGAGCCTTCGGGAAGGTAGCGGGATGCGGTATGGCAGTATCAAAAGTGCCATTCCCGGTATTACCGATATGATGCTCAGCCAGAGTTTGCGGGAGCTGTGCCAGTCAGGGCTGACAGAACGCAGACAATATCAGGAGATCCCACCCAGAGTGGAATACCGTATCTTAAAGGATGGGGAATCTTTGATTCCTGTGATTCAGTGGCTGATTCAGTGGCAGCAGAACCGGGAACTACCTGCGGAAAATACATAAGCTGCACGCCGGACCTGTACCAAATGGGTCCGGCATTTTTGTGTGCTCTTTAAAGAAAGGGAGAGATCTATGGAGTGGAAGGAAAAGCAGTACAGCGGTCGCCGTTTCCAGGATGCCGACTGGCAGGAGGAAGAAATTTCCGGCATCGTATTTGAGGATTGTCAATTTCACGGTGCCACGCTTTCCGGACTGATTACCCGAAATTGCCAGTTTATCAACTGCGACTTTTCCTTTGCACGGTTGGATGGCAGTGTCCATATCCGTTCGGGGTTTTTAAACTGTCAGTTTAATGGGTCCACTCTGTTTGGGGCCTCCTTTGAAGAGTGCAAGGCTACAGGTAGTAGTTTTTCTGGCGCTACTATTACCGGGTTGACAATTTCCGGCGGGAATTTTTCCTTTACCGTGTGGCAGGGATGCTGCCTGAAAAAGATGGATCTGCATGGATGTTCCTTTAACAGTGCCGACCTCTCGGATGTGGATTTGGAAAAATCAGTGCTCACAGGATGCGACCTGCGTCATGCTGTGGTGATGCGTGCCAATCTTCGGGAAGCAGACCTGCGGGGGGCGCATATTGACGGAGTAGACCTGAAAAGTGCCCGGATGAAAAATACCCATATCGACCTGGAACAGGCGGTACTTTTGGCGGAAAGTTTGGGAGCAAAGTTATCTTGACGGCCTATTTTGTAAGGGACAGCGCACCAAAACAGGAAAATATATCTTGTATACAATTTGTATATTTAACATTATTATACACAACATATGGATATTTCGACAAGATTCTTTCTTGACATTGGCGCAAGGGAGAAGTACAATAGAAAACAGCAGCCCTGCCCACCTTGCAGCGGCATAAACGGCAGGCAAGTATGAAACAGAAAGGCCGAAGTCCTATGACTACACCTCAAATACGTAAGCGCAGCGGAGATCTGGCGCCTTTTGATGCCGCCAAGATTCGGAGCGCTGTTTTTAAAGCCAATATTAGATTGACCCAGGAACGCCTTACCCCTGCCCAACTGGATGAACTTACCCAACAGGTGAGCCACAAGGCATTGGAAGGGCCAGGAATCCCCACTGTAGAGCAGGTACAGGATCTGGTAGAGGAGATGCTCATTGCCCATGGATATGCCCAGACGGCCAAAGCCTATATTTTATATCGGGACGAGCATCGAAAAGCCAGGGAATTTGACCCGCAACTGATGAAAACCTATGAAAACCTTACCTTTCGCTTGAACCGGGATGAGGCGGAATATCGTGGAATCAATGAGGATACCGCCATGGGAACGATGTTGGAATACGGCTCTGAGGGAGCCAAGGTGTTCTATGATGCCAACGTCATCCCGCCAGAGGTGTCCAAGGCTCATCGTGAAGGGGCCATTCATATACACGATAAAGATTTTTATGCTCTGACGGAGACTAGCTGCCAGATCGACCCCATTACCCTATTCCATGGAGGCTTTTCCACGGGTCACGGCTATCTGCGGGAGCCAAATGATATCCGCAGCTATACTGCGCTGGCCTGCATTGCCATTCAGGCCAACCAGAATGAGATGCACGAAAGCCAGGGTATCCCTAACTTTGATTATGCCATGGCTCCGGGAGTGGATAAGACCTACCGCAAGGCCTATTTTTCCGCTCTGGCCCAGTATTTGCAGATTTTGCTGGGGTTTTCTCACAAAGACGCTCAGGCACTGGTGCAGGAGCTCTCGCGGGAGTTGGGCAAGGATTTTGCCCTGTACGATACCCAGGCTTATGGCGAAAAGGTAGTCCAGTGGCTTCCCCAGCATCAGCAAGAGAATGGGTTCCAGGCCATCTCTGCCCAACAGGCAGAGGCGGCCCACAACTATGCGGTTGAAAAGGCAGAGGAAGACACCAACGGCGCCTGCTGGCAAGCCATGGAGGCGCTGATCCACAATTTGAACACCATGAATTCCCGGGCAGGGGCACAAGTGCCCTACAGCTCCCTGAATTACGGCACTGACACCTCTCCTCAAGGGCGGATGGTCATTCGTAATTTGCTGCTGGCCACAAAGGCTGGGTTGGGAGATGGAGGAATGCCCATTTTCCCGGTACACATTTTTAAAGTGAAGGAAGGGGTCAACGCCGAACCCGGCGACCCCAACTATGATCTGTTCCAGATGGCAGTACAAGTAGCCTGCCAGAGAGTTTCTCTCCACTTCTCCTTTTTGGATGCCCCCTTCAATCTTCGTTGGTACAAAGAGGGCGATTACCGTACAGAAACTGCCTATCAGGGCAATAACATCCGGGTGATGGAGAACACAGCTGCTCCGGAATGTGTCACCTCCTGCGGCAGAGGAAATTTGAGTTTTACTTCTATCAATCTGCCCCGCATTGCGCTGGAAGCGAAAGGAAACCGGGAGAAGTTTTTCCGGATTTTGGGGGAGCGGCTGGCCCTTACTGCCCGTCAGCTCCGTCAGCGTATGGAGATCCAGTGCAGCCGCCGGGCCTATAATTACCCCTTCCTCATGGGCCAGGGTGTGTGGATCGGCTCCGACCGCCTGTATCGGGATGATCTGGTGGGTTCGGTGTTGCGTCAGGGAACCCTAAGCGTGGGCTTTGTGGGTTTAGCGGAGGCCCTTGTAGTACTAACCGGACGCCATCATGGCGAATCTGCCCAGAGCCAGGCAGTGGGGCTGGAGATCATTGGCTGCATGAACCGGTATATGGAATCCTTGTGCCGGGAAACAGGGCTTAACTGGAACCTCATTGCTACCCCTAATAAAGGGACGGCTATGCGTTTTGCTCGGTTGGATCGGGAGCAGTTTGGAGAGGTGCCGGGTATTACAGATAAGGGCCGGTATACAGATTCCTTCCTGATTCCCGAGGATGGTTCTGTAGATGTGTATGAACGTATCCGGCTGGAAGCGCCCTACCATGCGTTGACGTTGGGAGGCCATTTGTGCCGCGCCGAACTGGACAGCGAGAATCCGGAGGAAGAGCTGGAAAAGGTACTGGGAGCCATGCGCAAAGCTGGCATTGGATATGCCTTGGCGGGCCCCCGGGAGATCTATCAGTCTGCCGCTGGGCAGGCACTGTAAGTCCAATGGTATTAAGTCAAGAGGGTAATTCACGGAAAGAACAGAAGAAAACGCCATAGAAGAGCTATGTAAGCAACAAAAAGGCAACAGTAACCAAAGCCCTGCCCCCTTGAGAAATATTGA
>CALWVH010000089.1 GCA_944384915.1 uncultured Clostridia bacterium
GAAAAAGAGAGAGACTGAATAAAAGTTACATTTGCCAACCAAAAGGCCCTGTGGGATCATCCCACAGGGCCTTTTGGTTGTATATTATCCAAGCCGTTCGGTTCCTTTAGAAGCCTTTATTTCTCTATCCGCAGAGCACGCATGGCATTTAAAATGGCAATTACCAAAACACCTACATCTGCAAATACTGCTAGCCACATATTAGCCAGTCCCAGAGCTCCCAACACCAGTACGATAGCTTTTACCCCCAATGCGAACACGATGTTCTGCCGGACGATCCGCAAGGTCTTGCGGGCAATGCGAATGGCAAGGGGGATTTTAGAGGGCTTGTCGTCCATCAGAACGATATCAGCAGCCTCAATAGCAGCGGCGGAGCCCATGGCTCCCATGGCGATTCCCACGTCAGAACGGGAAAGCACCGGCGCGTCATTGATACCGTCGCCTACAAATACCAGCCGTCCTTTTTCGGATTTCTGTTTCAGAAGTTCCTCTACCTGATCCACTTTTCCGGCAGGCAGCAGTTCGGTGTAAACTTCTTCCAGCCCCAGACGGCGTGCGGTGTCTTCTCCTACTTCTTTGGCGTCGCCGGTAAGCATGACTGTTTTCTTGACCCCCAGCTCTTTCAGGCTGGAAATGGTGCCGGCAGCATCTTGCTTGACTTCATCAGAGATGACGATATGTCCGGCGTATTGTCCATTGATGGATACGTGTACCAGGGTGCCCACACGGTGGCACTTATGACATTCGCTGCCTTCTTCCGCCATCAATTTCTGGTTGCCCACACATACGGTCTTTCCATCAATGACAGCCCGGATTCCCCGACCGGAAAGCTCTTCCACTTTCGTCACACGGCTGCTGTCCAGTTCCTGACCGCAGGCTTCTCGAAGAGAACGGGCAATGGGGTGGTCAGAATAGCTTTCTGCCAGAGCAGCTGCTTCCAGCAGCGTTTCAGTGGTAGAATTACGGGGATGGACTGCGGTTACATGGAATACGCCCCGAGTAAGGGTACCGGTCTTATCAAAAACAATGGTTTCCGCATGGGCCAGGGCTTCCAGATAGTTGCCGCCCTTTATCAGGATACCCTTGCGGGACGCTCCCCCAATGCCGCCGAAAAAGCTGAGGGGCACGGAGATCACCAGGGCGCAGGGGCAGGATACTACCAAGAAGATCAATGCACGGTTGATCCACTCGCTCCAGTTGCCCAGGAACAGTGGGGGGACTAGCCCCAGTATCACAGCGGCAATCACTACAATGGGAGTGTACCACCGAGCAAACCGGGTAATAAAGTTTTCATACCGTGCTTTGCGTGAACTGGAATTCTCTACTAGCTCCAGAATACGTGCCACAGTAGACTCCCCATATTCACTGGTGACCCGGATGCGGAGCAAACCGCTTTCGTTGACACATCCGCTGATAACCTCATCTCCGGGGGCTACGGCTCGGGGAAGGGACTCACCGGTAAGAGCAGCAGTATCAAGGGAGGAGGTTCCTTCTGTGATAACGCCATCCAAAGGAATGCGTTCCCCTGCTTTGACAGTGATGATTTCGCCTACTGCTACTTCTTCAGGGCTTACCTGTACCAGCTTGCCCTCCCGCTCAATATTGGCCCAATCCGGACGGATATCCATGAGGGAAGCAATGGAACGCCGGGAGCGGTCCACGGCCAGATCCTGAAACAGCTCGCCTATCTGGTACAGCAGCATCACCAGCACACCTTCTGGATATTCCCCGATACAAAAAGCGCCTACAGTAGCCAGAGCCATGAGAAAATTCTCATCAAATACCTGGCCGTGGAGAATGTTTCGCAAAGCTCTCCACAGGACATCCCAGCCTACTATGGCATAGGGGACCAGAAACGCCAGCAACCGCCAAACCCCTTCTAAGGGAGCCAACATAGCGGCTGCCACAAAAACTGCGGCAATTATAATGCGGATCAGAACCCGCTTTTCTTTGGATTTCATGATCGTCCCTTCCTCCTTTTACGGTCAGAGCAGGATGCGGCAATCCGGCTCCACACGGCGGCAGACCTTTTGCGCCTCCTGGATAATTTCCTCAAATCGGCTGTCTTCCGCTTCCAGTGTCATCTTCTGAGTGAAAAAGTTGATGGTTACACTTTCCACCCCTTTGATCTTCCGGATGGCGTCTTCCATTTTCCGGGCGCAGTTGGCGCAGTCCAGTTCTTCCATGCGGTACACTTTTTTCATCAATATTTCCCCCTTATTCTCCCAGATGTTCCATGCCCTGATCGATGATCCGGCGTACATGGTCGTCATCCAAAGAGTAAAATACATTTTTTCCCTCTTTGCGGAACTTCACCAGCTTATTGGCCTTGAGCACCCGCAGCTGATGGGACACGGCAGTCTGGGTCATTCCCAGTGTCTGGGCAATATCGCATACACACAGTTCCGACTCAAACAGGGCATACAGGATTTTGATCCGGGTGGAGTCCCCGAATACTTTGAAGAGCTCTGCCAGGTCATACAACAGTTCTTCTGGAGGGAGCTCTTCCTTGAGCTTTTCTACGGTATCCGGATGAACTTCCAGTACTTCACAGCATTCAGCTTCCGGTTGCTTCATAGATGAACACCCTTTCATATGAATATCTGTTCATATGTTATACCCATAATAGCGTTCTGTCAATAGGTTTCTGAAAAAAATTGTTTTTTCTCTTGACAAATGAAAAAGTATGTTATATAGTTAGTTACATAAGTAATTAACCAATTAACTAACAAAGGGGGATGAGAATGAAACTGGATACTGCACTGGAAACCCCCATCTATTTGCAGATCGCCGCAGGGCTGGAGGACGGCATCTTTATGGGGGCCTATCCGGAGGAAACCCAGGCGCCCTCCACCACTGAGCTGTCCGTAAGTTTGCAAATCAACCCGGCTACGGTGCTGAAAGGCGTCAACCTGCTGGTAGAGGAAGGAATCCTGTATAAGAAAAGGGGAGTTGGAATGTTTGTCAGTAAAGGGGCCCAGGAAAAAATCCGGGAGAAACGGCAAAATGCCTTTTATGAAGGGTATATCCGCCCATTGATTACGGAGGCCAAAAAGCTGGGGCTCAAAGAAGAACAGCTTTTGAAACTGCTGGAAAGGGGATATCAGGAATGAATGCCATTACCTGCACACAAGTAAGCAAAAACTTCGGGGATGTTAAGGCACTGGACCAGGTGAGCCTTTCCTTTGAAGAGGGCAAGATCTATGGCCTGCTGGGCCGCAACGGCGCAGGCAAGACAACACTTCTCAACTGCATTACCGGCAGGATGTTTCCTACCGGCGGGGAAGTCTATGTAGACGGGGAAACCGCGCTGGAAAATGAAAAAGAGCTGAAAAAGATCTTCTATATGGGTCAGCAGGAACTGTACCCGGAAGAAATGACGGTCAACAAAGTGTTTTACTGGACAGGACAATTTTATGGTGGATTTGATCTGGAATATGCCCAGAACCTGTGTCAAAAATTTGGCCTGGACCCTAAGAAGAAAACCAGTAAGCTGTCCACCGGCTACCGCTCTATTTATAAGCTCATCACGGCTCTGGCGGTAGATGCCCCCTATATCCTGCTGGATGAGCCGGTGCTGGGGCTGGATGCAGGCCACCGGGAAATGTTTTACCGGGAGCTGTTGGAGAATTACGCGGAAAAGCCCCGCACTATCGTGCTCTCCACCCATTTGATCGAAGAGGCCGCATCCCTGCTGGAAGAAGTCATCATCCTGCATAACGGCAGAGTCATGTGTCACAAAACCTGCGAGGAGCTGCTTCACAGCGGCTATACGGTGAGCGGCAAGCAGTCGGAGGTGGACGCTTTTATCGCAGGGAAAAAGGTGCTCTCCCAGCAGTCTATCGGCGGGCTGAAAACGGCGGTTATATATGGCAAGCCGGAAGAAGATATGCCCCAAACACTGGAAACGGGACGGATGGACCTGCAAAAGCTGTTTGTGGCCATGACAGAAGAGAACGGAGGGGAGCTTTTATGAAGCTAACGTCAAAATACTATCTGAATAGTTTGCGGAATTCTTTTTTGATGGCTTTTGGGATTATCTTGGGATTATCCCTTTCTTTCGGTATTGTTCTCCGTTCGGCTCAAAGCGAGAATCTGGATTACAGTATTTCCGGATTTGAGCTCACTTTTATGATCTTCACTCTGGTCACCGGGCTGGTTTCCTTCCGGGAATCCTTCCGGTTTTTCCAGCAAAACGGCATTTCCCGTAAAAGCCAGTTTACTGGATGGGCAGTTTCGCTATTGGTATTGTCTGCAGTAGAAGCAGTTGTCGCTATCTTGTCCGGCAGGGTCCTGGGGCTGTTTTTTAACTATCGCGGGATATTTAATCAGTTATATCAAACCCTGCAAACCTCTGGCAATCCCGCCCTCCTTCTGGTACAAGAATTTCTTTGGGTGTGTATGGCCTGCCTCGTTTTAGGGTGGGCCGGGTTTTCCTTTGCCCTCCTGTATTACCGGCTCTCCAAAATGGGAAAGATTCTGGTTTCTATTCTGGTTCCCGGCACCCTTTTCATCCTGCTTCCCATGGCTGACCAGCATTTTTTAGGCGGAAGCTATGCTTGGTTGTTGGAAAAGGCAGGGATGCTCATAACCGGCTATCTTCCAGGCGGCATCTATCCTATGGTGCCGGTGGCCGCCGCACTGGTATGCAGCGCGGTGCTGGCCGTCCTCTCTTGGCTGATGATGCGTCGGGCAGAAGTCAGAAGCTGATTGGTGTAAAAATGAAAAGCCTGTGCTCCTTGTAAAAAGGGGCGCAGGCTTTCTGCTTTATGGATTCTATTTTCAGGAGGAATGGACGCGGTATTCTGCCAGCAGCAGGTCTACCATGCGGCCATAGCTTTTTACGCCGTCATCCTGACCATTGGCTTTCAAATAGGAGTCGTT
>CALWVH010000090.1 GCA_944384915.1 uncultured Clostridia bacterium
CAAACGCCGGGATGAACCCCAAGGCATTGCAGTACATCATGGGACACGCCAACATCGTTATGACGCTGAATTATTACGCACACGCCACATTCCAATCCGCACAGGCGGAAATGGCGCGGCTGGAAGCGGCCAAGGTGGAAACCACCGTAGCCGTTGCGGAAACCACCGTGGAAAACACGGAGGAAACCAAGGCTGCCGCTTAGTAGTAAGCCGGTATTTACTACCGTTTCTACTACTTCCCATAGCAAAGACGTGAGGGAAAATGAGAAAAAACGTGAACTTCTTCCGTTATCAAAAATGCCGGAAAAGCCCGTAGTTATGGGCTATACCGGCTTATAAGAATTTCTAAAGAGATAATCAAAAATTTATTAAACTATTCAGCAAAAAATACAAAAAAGCCGGAGAATTCCCAAAATCGAAATTCTCCGGCTGAAAAGCAGACATCACAGGGTGATGTTTTCTCCCTTAAGGCCCATAAACGCCCCATCCTTTTCCAATCCACTTTCAGGATGAGCGATAAGCCACTTATTCACAGCAAACAGCAGCGCGTCTTCCTCATCCTTTTCGGGAACCACTTTCAGTGCCTCATTGGTGCCCTTGGGCAGCACCACGACACAGCGGAACTTGCCGCCTGCGTTGCAGGGAGCATAGTGAAGCGTAGTACTGTATACCTCGATGACTGTACCAGCAGGCACCAGGAATGCCTCTACCTTAGCGGTATCATACTCATAGGTTTCAGGGTCCATATCCTGTTCGCTGCCGATCAAAAGAATCAAATCGGTGCAGGCCACATTGATCTCAGAATCCCGATGATATTCCAAAGCATTGAGCTTATTGTTATCACCGTTGCAGTATCCCACCTGGATGGGCATACCACCATACACACGATCCCGAAGTTCTGCATAGACCGGCAGAGCTTCCAGCTCGGGTACACTGGGAACATAGATCACTTCGCCGTCGGGAGCCGGGGTTTTACCCATTTCCTCAATCAGCTGGGTGCAGTCCACATTCTTAATTACTTTACCATATTTACGGAAGGATTCATCCGCAACATTCTGAATTTTCATGACAACTTCCTTCTTTCCCAAAAAATATTTACAGTGCCGCCAATGCCTGATAGGAATCCTTTAGGGCCGGATACAGGCTGCGGTAGATCTGATAGAACTTTTCATATTCCGGTACGTTTTCGGCAATAGGAGGCTGAGGCGGGTTGGTGCGGATGACAGCACGGCATCCCTCTTCTACACTCTTGTAAACCCCTGCGCCTACGCCTGCCAAAATAGCAACGCCCAGAGCTGGACCTTCCTTGGAGACCACCGTCTTAACCTCGCAGTTAAAGGTATCCGCCAGCATCTGCCGCCACAAGGGGCTGCTTCCGCCGCCGCCACAGGCCAGCATTTCCTTGAGCTCTACGCCCATTTCCCGCAGAACCTCTACACTATCCCGCTGGGAGAAGGTGACACCCTCCATCACAGCACGGAGCATATCATACTTGGTGTGAATAGCAGAAAGGCCAAAGAACACGCCACGGCAATCCGGGTCCAGATGAGGAGTACGCTCGCCCATGAGATAGGGCAGATACAACAGCTTATTGCAGCCGATAGGCACCCGCTCCGCCTGCTTATCCATGAGGAAATAGGGGTCCTTACCCATTCCCTTGGCAGTCTCCATTTCCGCAGAGCAGAAATTATCCCGATACCACTTGAGGGACAGGCCCGCTCCCTGGGTAACGCCCATCACGTGCCAGCAGCCAGGAACGGCGCAGCAGAAGGTGTGTACCCGACCCTTGGGATCGATGGAAATATTGGAGGTGTGGGCAAATACCACACCACTGGTGCCGATGGTGACAAACGCTTTGCCATCCTCCACCACGCCGGTGCCTACAGCCGCTGCGGCGTTATCGCCGGCGCCGCCCACTACAGGGGTGCCTTCCTTCAAACCGGTAAGAGCTGCGGCCTCCGGGGTGATATAGCCGGTGACCTCAGGAGATTCATATACTTTTGCCAGCAGAGCCTTATCAATGTCCAGCTTCTCCAACACCTCGTCGCTCCAGCAGCGATTGGGAACATCCAACAGCTGCATACCGGAAGCATCGGATACCTCGGTGGCAAATTCGCCGGTAAGCATATACCGTACATAGTCCTTGGGCAGGAGAATGTGGGCACATTTTGCATACAGTTCCGGCTCATGGTTGCGCACCCACAAAATCTTGGATGCAGTAAAACCGGTAAGAGCAGGGTTAGCGGTAATCTCAATGAGACGCTCTGCCCCTACTTTCTCGGTGATCTCCCGGCATTCCGCAGCGGTACGCTGGTCGCACCAGATAATGGAACGGCGCAGAACACGCCCCTCCTTATCCAGCATTACCAGACCGTGCATCTGGCCGGAAAGTCCCATGCCCCGAATATCCGCGGGATCAATGCCGCTCTCTTCAATAACAGCCTTGGTGGTAACAGCTGTGGCATTCCACCAATCTGCCGGGTCCTGCTCTGCCCAGCCGTTTTGAGGCTGGTACAGGGGATATTCCACCGTTTTACTGGCAATCACATTGCCAGCCGTGTCAAACAAAACCGTTTTGGTACCACTAGTACCAAGGTCTACGCCAATCAGATACTCCATTCGCTTTTTCCTCCCATTATTTGGTGGAACTGTCCACCTTACACTCGTTATATGTTTAGTTTGCTGTAAAACCTCTCCTTTGTCAAGAGGTTTTCAGCAAAAAGGCAGGTTAGAGAGTAATTTCTTCCTCCAGAGGAGCCATTCCCATCAGAGAGACACTTCTGGCATCCGGCTGGCTAAATCCGGCATAAATGCGGAACTTATGGCTATCCAGAATGTGCTCGCCCTCGTCGTTAATCGCCTCAAAGGCCTTACGGTCCAGATGCAGAGTCACGGTACGGCTCTCGCCGCCTTCCAGTTCCAGACAACGGAATGCCTTCAGGCTGTGATTGGGCACGGCAAAGGAGGATTCCAAATCCTTTACATACACCTGTACCGTCTGAGAAGCAGTGCGGTCACCCAAATTCTTAACCGTAAGGGTCACATCTGCTTCGTCTCCTTCCACCTTAACGGAAAGGTCAGAGGCTTCAAAAGGAACATAGGTGAGGCCATATCCAAAGGGATACAGGGCTTCCCGCTCCATATAGCGGTAGGTACGGCCCTTCATGGAATAATCGGCAAAGTCCGGCAGTTCCTCGGTGGTGCGGTAGAAGGTAACAGGCAGCTTGCCAGAAGGCATTGCCTCTCCAAAGAGTACCTGTGCTACTGCTTTTCCACCCAGTGCACCCGGATACCACATATTCAGCACAGCTGCACAGCGCTCTTCTTCCCCTTCAAAGGAAAGAGCGCTACCAGTACCCAGAACCAGGATCACCGGCTTGCCAGTATCCAACACGGCACGGAGCAGGGCCATCTGGCGGCCAGGTAGGGTCAGGCTGGTTTTGTCGCCAGAAGCATAGGGGTTGTTAGCGTCGCCGTCTTCGCCCTCGAATTTGCCGTCCAGACCCATGCACAGGACCACTGCGTCAGACATCTTGGCGATATGTACAGCCTCTGCGATACGGTCGTCCTTCCGAGCCAGGCCACCTTCAGCGGCATCCTGGTACAACGGACAGCCCTCAGAGTAGTAAACGCGAACTTTATCGCCCACAGCTTCCTGAATTCCGTCCAGCACTGTAATATTCCGGGAGGCAGTACCGTGATAGTTGCCCCACAGCACCACACGGCTGTCGGCGTTGGGTCCGATCACTGCCAGCGTGGACAGCTTTTCTGCATTCAAAGGCAGGATACCATTGTTCTTCAACAGCTTTTCTGCATTCAAAGGCAGGATACCATTGTTCTTCAGCAGCACCATAGATTTGCAGGCTGCGCGGATAGCCAGCTCATGATGCTCTTTGGTATCGTTAGCAGAATAAGGAATCTGGTCATATTCGCAGTCGTCGCTGAACATTCCCAGACGATAACGAGTAGCCATTACCCGCTCGCAAGCAGTTGTGATCTGCTCCTCGGTAATCTTTCCTTCCTGAAGAGCTTCCAGAATATGAAGATACACGTTGCCGCAGTTCAGGTCGCAGCCGTTGCTCAGCGCCATAGCGGCAGAATCTGTTACAGTCTTGGTGATCTTATGGAACTGATGGAAATCCATAATAGCGCCGCAGTCGGAAACCACATGGCCTTCAAAGCCCCACCGATCCCGCAGGATCTCTTTGAGCAGGGTATGGCTGCCACAAGAGGGTTCGCCGTTCACCCGGTTGTAAGCGCCCATCACGCTTTCCACGTCGCCTTCCTTAACACAGGCTTCAAAAGCGGGGAGATAGGTCTCTTCCAGGTCTTTCTTTCCCACCACGGAGTTAAATTCGTGACGGATGTTTTCCGGACCGCTGTGGACGGCAAAATGCTTGGCGCAGGCAGCAGCTTTCAGGTACTTTCCATCGCCCTGAATACCCTTGATAAAAGCTACGCCCAGACGGGATGTAAGATAGGGATCTTCGCCATAGGTCTCATGGCCGCGGCCCCAGCGAGGATCGCGGAAAATATTGATGTTAGGGGACCAGAAGGTCAAGCCTTTGTAGATATCCCGGTCGCCTTCACTGCTGTAGGCATTATATTTTGCGCGTCCTTCGGTAGAGATCACGTCGCCTACCTGATGCATCATCTCTTCATCAAAAGAAGCGGCCATAGCGATCGCCTGAGGGAACATGGTAGCTGCGCCTGCACGAGCTACGCCATGAAGTGCCTCATTCCACCAGTTATACTCGGGGATATTCAGCCGGGGAATGGCAGGAGCGCGATAGGTCAGCTGGAATGCCTGCTCCTCGATGGTCATTTTGGATACCAGCTCCCGGGCCAGTTCCATTGCCTGCTTATGGGTCATCTGCTTTTTCTCAGACATGGATGATTACCTCCTTAATTTCCTCCGCCGGACTGCGGCCGGCGGGAATCGTTTAAGTCTATATTTTATTGTACCATAGAATCCCCTAGACAGCATCAGACATTTTTTGTGGAGCCGGGTAATTTCTTGCAAAAGAAAAACCGCTGTATCATTACAGCGGTCAGTCGTTAAAATGCTGTCCCAATCCCTATCAGGCAGCAGATTCATTTTTATGCGCTCTTTTTCTGCAAATAATATGATACACCCACATTCCCGCAGCCGCAGCTATTCCTGTAATAGCAAATACTAGAATGGCGGTTGTATAATCCTGAGTCCCCAGCGCATTTCCTACAATAGTAGAAGTGATTACAGAGGGAATCCGACCTATAGAAGAGAGGAGCAAAAAGGTGCTTAACCGCATGGAGGTCAATCCTATAAAATAGGTGATTACATCTTTTGGGGTACCGGGGATAAAAAATAGGATAAACACCAGAAGATTTCTTTTTTCCGGATTATGCAAAAAACGGATGGATTCGATCTTTTCTCTGGAAATAAAAGCTTCCACCATTTTTACACCAAAGATTTTGGTAAAAGCAAAGATTATCGCTGTGCCCACAGCCGCTCCCAACAAACACAGCACCAGGCCCTCAACATTACCGAATACATAGCCCGCAGCAATTTCCAGCGGTTCTCCGGGAATCATAGCGACTACTACCTGCAAAACCATCATCCCTGCAAAAGCCAATCTTCCCCACAAGCCACGAGCATCTACCCAGCGCCGGAACTCTTCGGGGTCGCTCAAATTATCCACCATGGGTTTTCCCACAAAAATGGTGATGACTGTAAAAAAAGCAATGAGAATGAGCAGGGAGCAAATGCTTACTACCTTCCGGCGTTTTTGATAGCGGTCGGTATTCTGCTCCTTTTTCTCCCCCTTTATAATCCCCTCTTCCCCCGAAAGGACTCCTTTTTGCGCTTCCCCGCACATATCATAACACTCTCCCAAGTCAAAATTTATATGCCATTATTTAATATAACAGCACAGCTAAAAAAAGCAAGAGAAAATTACCTTTTTTTCCTGTTTTTAGCTTTTTCTTTAGTATACGATTACAAAACATAAAATTTATCAGAAAAGTATTTCCTTTTTCTTACAATAATGAAAGAAATTTTACGGGGATTTTATTAGTACTGATTCAGAACGCAAAAAAGGCAGGTGCTGTAAACCAGCATCTGCCTTTTCATATTCTCTTCGGATAGGATTAGTACATGCCGCCCATGCCACCGTCAGCAGGCATTGCGGGAGCAGCCGGAGCGGGCTCCTTTTTGTCAGCAACCAAGCTCTCGGTGGTCAGCACCATAGCAGCCACGGAAGCAGCATTCTGCAGAGCGGAACGGGTCACCTTGGTGGGGTCAACTACACCGAAGCTGATCATATCGCCGTACTCTTCAGTAGCAGCATTGAAGCCATAGCCCAGTTTCTCGGAACCCTTAATGTTGGCCACGATGACAGAGCCTTCCAGACCAGCATTGGCAGCGATCTGGCGCACGGGCTCCTCCAGAGCCTTCAGCACGATCTGCACACCGGTACGCTCATCGCCGGAAACCTCGTCCAGCAGCTTAGCAACATCGTCAATGGTGTTGATGAGAGCTACGCCGCCGCCAGCAACGATACCTTCCTCAACAGCAGCCTTGGTAGCAGCCAGAGCATCCTCGATACGGAGCTTCTGCTCTTTCATCTCAACTTCGGTAGCGGCGCCAACCTTGATAACAGCAACACCGCCGGCCAGCTTTGCCAGACGCTCCTGCAGCTTCTCACGGTCAAAGTCGGAAGTAGTGGTCTCGATCTGGCCACGAATCTGGTTCACACGAGCCTTGATAGCGTCGGGATCGCCCATACCGCCAACGATGATAGTATTCTCTTTGTCAACCTTCACCTGACGTGCATGGCCCAGTTGATAGATGTCGGCATCCTTCAGTTCCAGACCCAAATCAGCAGTGATAACCTGGCCGCCGGTCAGAACAGCGATATCCTGCAGCATCTCCTTGCGGCGATCGCCAAAACCAGGAGCCTTCACAGCAACGCAGTTGAAGGTGCCGCGCAGCTTATTGAGGATCAGGGTGGTCAAAGCCTCGCCCTCTACATCCTCAGCGATGATAACCAGCTTCTTGCCGGACTGAACGATCTTCTCCAGCAGAGGCAGGATTTCCTGAATGTTGGAGATCTTCTTATCGGTAATCAGGATGTAAGCGTCGTCCATAACAGCTTCCATCTTGTCGGTATCGGTAGCCATATAGGGGGTGATATAGCCGCGGTCGAACATCATGCCTTCTACGACCTCGGAATAGGTCTCGGCAGTCTTGGACTCTTCCACGGTGATAACGCCGTCAGCGGTAACCTTCTCCATTGCTTCAGCAATCAGGTTGCCGATGAACTCGCTGGCGGAAGAAACGGTAGCAACACGGGCAATATCAGCAGTGCCGTCCACAGCCTTGGAGTGGTTCCGCAGGGACTCTACAGCAGCGTTCACAGCCTTCTGGATGCCGCTCTTAATAACCATGGGGTTAGCGCCAGAAGTAACATTCTTCATGCCTTCGTGAATGAGAGCCTGTGCCAGCAGGGTAGCGGTAGTAGTACCGTCGCCAGCCACATCGTTGGTCTTGGTAGCAACTTCCTTTACCAGCTGTGCGCCCATGTTCTCAAAGGGATCGTCCAGCTCCACTTCCTTGGCGATGGTCACACCGTCGTTGGTAATGAGGGGGGCGCCGAACTTCTTATCGAGAACCACGTTGCGGCCCTTGGGTCCCAGTGTAATCTTTACAGTGTTGGCCAGCTGGTCAATACCATTTTTCAGTGCTTTTCTGGCATCCTCGCCATAAATAATCTGCTTTGCCATAATGCAAATCCTCCAATCAAATCGAATGCTTTTCTAAAAAATAAAGCCTTTTCTTTTATTCAACAACTGCCAGCACATCGGACTGACGGACAATGGTATATTCCTGACCGTCCACCTTTACTTCGGTGCCGGAGTACTTGCTGGTGATCACTTTATCGCCAACCTTCAGGAACATGGTCACTTCTTTGCCATCCACCATGCCGCCGGGGCCTACTGCGATAACCTCTGCGATCTGGGGCTTCTCCTGTGCGGAGCTGGCCAACACGATGCCGCTCTTAGTGGTTTCTTCAGCTTCCTGCATTTTGATCAGGACACGGTCTGCCAAAGGCTTAATAGTCATTGAAAATTCCTCCTTAGAGAATTTATATCATACATTTTTATGTTTAGCACTCATTCTCTTTGAGTGCTAAACATATTTTAACACCTTCCAAAGAAAAATCAAGGGCTTTTTTGGGAATTTCCCGCTTTTCATAAATTATTTACAATTACGCCCCGCTTTCCAATCCTTAAAGCTATTTTTCTTTTATTTTCCATAACTATACGGTATATATTTTTACTTTGAAAAGGCTTGACAAACCAAAACAAAAGATGTATTGTATGTTTGTGTTAAGAGTATAGTACACTAATACAATCACACAAGAGGTGACCAATATGGAATTGATTCTGGAAACCAGAGATCTGACCAAAGAGTTTTCTGGCAAAACCGCAGTAAGTCATGTAAATATGGATGTACACCGAGGCGATATTTACGGCTTTATCGGAAAAAACGGGGCAGGTAAAACCACTCTAATCCGTATGGCGGTGGGTCTGGCAGCCCCCACCAGCGGTACAATCCGTCTGATGGGCAGCAATCATCTGGAAAAACAGCGGCGCAAGATCGGAACCGTCATTGAATATCCGGCAGTATTCCCTCACATGACTGCAAGAGAAAACATGGAGTTCCAATGCCGGATGCTGGGGGTAAAAAATTCTAAACAAGAAATCGACCGCATTCTGGAAATCGTAGGGCTGGCTGATACTGGAAAGAAAAAAGCCCGGAACTTCTCGCTGGGGATGAAACAACGGCTAGCCATTGCATTGGCACTTATCGGAAAACCAGAGTTTCTCTGCTTGGATGAACCCACCAACGGCCTTGATCCAGCGGGTATTGTGGAAGTGCGTGATCTTATCCAGCGGCTGAATCGGGAAGAAAACATCACCGTATTGATTTCCAGCCATATTTTGGGAGAGCTTTCCAAGTTGGCCACCCGCTATGGCATCATCCATCACGGCAGGATGTTGGAACAGTTTACAGCGGAAGAGCTGGAAGAACGCTGCCGCTCTGGTCTGGAAATCCATGTGGATAACCGGGAAAAAGCGCTGGCTCTCCTCCATGAGCATTTCCATTTATCTGATATCCGCCCATTGGATGACGGGGGCCTGCTGCTGCCAGACGCCGATATCCAACCAGCCCTGGTTAACCAAGCATTGGTGCAGTCCGGCATCTTAGTAGATTCTCTCCATACTCGTCAGGGGGATCTGGAGCAGTACTTTATCCAGGTAACTTCCCGCGCAGAAGCAGCCTTTGCGCGGGCCGGACTTTAAAAAGGAGATGATATCATGAAAAACCTACTTTCTGCTGACCTGTATAAACTTCGCCATCTGAAATCCTTTTGGGTCTGCCTGTTTATCAATATCGGTCTGGCGCTGGCCAATATCCTGCTGATTCAATACTCCAATGGTGGCGCTCCTAACGGTATGGCGGCATTGGATTACTTTCCCCGTTGCTTTAGCACCAGCACGCCCCTGCTGGCCTGTATTTCCGTCTCTATTTTTGCTGCCGGCGAATTCGGTTACGGCACCATGAAAAATATAGCCTCCCACGGCTTTAGCCGCAGCGCTATTTTCTTTTCCAAAACACTGGTAGGATGGCTTATCTCTCTGGTGTATACCATCGGATACTTTCTGTTCACTTTCTTCCCTGCCCTGATTTTCTGGGGGATGGGAACGGCTTCGGAAACCTTTGTGACAGATGCCCTCGTCATTACGTCCTTACAGATTCTGCTGACGCTGGCCTTTTCCACTTTGTTTACAGCCGTGGCGTTTTTGCTGCGGCAATCCGGCGGTGCTATGGCCATCAGCATTTGCATCATGCAGTTTTCTCTTTTGGGAGCTTCTCTACTCCAGTTGTTTTTGCAGGAAGTGCTCCACATTGAAAACCAACTGCCCTCCTATTTGATTTCTAGTTGCATGAATGCCCTGTATGACCCCCTTACCCAAGAGGTTATTCAACGATGCTTGCTTGTAGGTTTTGGGTTTTTGGCCCTATTTCTATTGTGTGGGCTGTTGTCCTTCCGCAAGAGGGATATTAAGTAACCATTTTGTTTTCCAGTAACAACTTTGTTTCTTGCCTTTCCTACACGTTGTATAAAGACGGTACGGCAGAGCTTGCTTTTATGGGAACGGTAATATAACAAAACAATAAAAACGCAGCCATACATTTTCTGTAGGCTGCGTTTTTATTATTCACTGATAAAATTCGGTTTTCAGGCTGCGGGTAAATAATTCTTCCAATGCTGTTTTGGGGTCTACTCCCCGATACAAGGTATCGTATACCGCCCGGCAGATGGGCAAATCCACTCCGTAGTTTTTTCCCATCTGCAAGAGAGCCCGCACGGTGTAATATCCCTCGGCCAGTTTGGTGTATTCCTCTCCTTTGACGAAGGACTCTCCAAACTGACGGTTATGGCTGTATTTGGAGAAAACGGTAGCCTCATAATCTCCCAGATGGCACAATCCATAGGCAGAAAGTTCATTGCCTCCCAGTGCCTGAATGAGGCGGGCAACCTCACGAGTGCCACGGGACATGAGGGCACCTTTTAACGTAGAGAGGTGCAAGCCGTCCAGAATACCGGCAGCAATACCAATGACGTTTTTGGCGGCGGCGCCAATCTCACTGCCGATCAAATCCTGACCATAGTAAAAACGGATCAAATCGCTGGAAAATTCGTCCACCAGCATCTCTTTGACCTTTTGGTTGTTGCTGTCTATCACCATACAGTTGGGGATTCCCTGATAGAATTCCTCCACATGGCCTGGGCCCAGCCATACTGCTACTTCGTTGGAAAAATCCGTATTGTCATTGACTACCTGGGAAAGCCTGCGTCCAGAGGCAATCTCGATTCCCTTCATGCACAACACAAAAATTTTATCCGTCAAATCCAGAGGCTTGAGTTCATCCATCAACCCCTGCAAACCTTGGGAGTTAATGGAAATCACAATGACCTCCGCCTCCTTTGCGGCGGAGATATCGGTAGTAAGATGTATAGATTCCGGCAATTCCAAGAGATCGTTTTTCCTCTCTCTCAAAAAACGCTCCATGGTTTTGGAGGTATTTCTGCCGTAAAGAGTTACGGTATGGCCGATGCTGTCCAGATACCAGGTGATAAGAGAGCCCCAACGGCCGCACCCGATGACGGTGATTTTCATAGCTGCGCATCCTTTCCTAAAGTTTATATCTTCATGATATCTTTGGAACCCAACCCCATTGTGAATTTTATCCCTGCACCAGTTTTTCAAGCCTGGCAAATACCTTTCCTATCGGCTTCCATAGCAAGAGCATGATACACACATTCCCAACACAGTGAATCAGATCAAAAGGAATTCCGTATATCCAGTAGCCTACCGCTGCAGCCATTCCGCCGATAAAAAAGTATGGAATCGCACACAAAGCTCCATATATCAATCCGAATCCCCCTGCAATCGCCGCCCAAAACACAGGGGAACGATTTTTGCGAAAAAGCAACGCTACCATCAACAGAAGCGGCCACACATACAGATAGTTGATCCACCACAGGCCAAAACCATAGGTGGTCCCCTCCAGAAGAATAAAAATCGACACGGCAAACACTGCCGCACGGGGAAAATACAAAGCATACAGAATAATCAAAAATGCACAAAGATGAATATTGGGCAACGCAGCCAACGCTATCTGCTGCACATACAGGAGCGCTCCCATAAAAGCTGCCGTTACCAGTTCCTTCGGTTTCATCACCATCCGGTTTTCAGTGTGATCTCAAACCGGTCTCCGTCTGCAATGGGAGTTGCATCCACACCGGTATTCAGATCTTTTCCGTCTTTGGTAATACACCACCACTGCTGCTGGCTGTCATCAGCGGTAATCCCATCCACCGTTTTAACAAAAAGCCCTGTGGCGCTTTCTTCGCCTTCCACCAGACCAGCTTTCTCCAGTGCACCACGCAGATATTCTTCATCGGTTTTCAGCGTATGGCTCCCAACAGATTGTTCTCCGTTGAAAACTTCTACCGTAATGGTCTTGGCCCCTTGTACCCCCTTGGGGACAACCGCCCAATATACCGCAAAAAGAATTGCTGCTATCACAATCACAGCACCCAATCCTATCCATGTTTTCTTGTTTTTCATAACCTGTCATTCCTTTCAAAAGTTACCCTGTCACCAGGTTTTTTGTCATTATATCCCGTCTTTTTCAATTTGTTCTTGTAAAAAACCGCTTTCTTTGGCAGTTATATGTTTCCTTGTGTGACAGTAGTAACGATAGCAGAAACAGCTTATACCAGATCAGCCCTTCCGCTCCCGTGGATAGGTATAGTACTGATAATACTGGCACTTGATCATACCGTTATACAGTTTCCGGCGTTTATCCGCCTTACGGCCAAAGCAATCCTCAAAAGTCTCGTCGGGACTAATGATGGAATAGCTCCATCCATGCTGGGGTACAAACACCTTTCCCATCACCCGATACAGTTCCTGGGCCGTCTGGATATCCAACAGGCGCTCACCATAAGGAGGATTGCAGATCACACAGCCATAATCGCCCTCGGCCTTAAAGTCCCGAATATCACGCTTTTCCGCCCGGACAAAAGCAATGATTCCTGCCTTTCTGGCATTGTCCAAAGCAAGAGAGACTGCCGCTGGGTCGATATCATAGCCAGTTGCCCGGAAAGTAGCATCCCGCTTGACCAAATCACGAGCGCGGTTGCGCTCCTCCTGCCACACGCGGTTATCCACCTGCGCCCATTTCTCCGCAGAAAAACGACGCTGCAAGCCCGGCGCGATATTTAAAGCATATAAAGCCGCCTCTGTGAGCAGCGTGCCCGAACCACAGAAGGGATCGATAAAATTCCCGTCAGAGCGTACACGAGCCAGTTTCACCATAGCGGCGGCCAGCGTTTCTTTAATGGGGGCCTCGGTAGAATTCTGCCGGTATCCCCGCTTGTGCAAGCCTGCGCCAGAGGCGTCCAGCATCAGGCTGACCTTATCTTTCATAATCAAAAACTGGATCTGATGCAGGGGACCAGTCTCCTCAAACCAAGATACATGATATTTACTGCGCAGCCGTTCTACCACTGCTTTTTTAATGATAGACTGGCAGTCCGGGATACTGTGAAGCTGAGAGTTCAGAGAACGCCCCTTTACCGGGAAAGTGTCCTCCTTACCAATCCACCGTTCCCAAGGAAGGGCCTTCACTCCTTGGAACAGTTCCTCAAAGGTGCGTGCGGGGAACGTACCCAGATGTATCAAAATACGCTCGCTGTATCGGGAACCCATATTGGCCCGCGCCAGCATATGCGCGTCTCCTTTAAAAAACACGCGCCCATTTTCGGGGCGCACCTCTTGAGCCTGCATCTCCCGCAGTTCTTCTCCCACCAGGCCCTCTACGCCCAGCAGACAGGGAGCCACCATTTCAAACAATTCCATAGATGCTGTCCTTTCTCTCATTGATCCTATTGATTGTACCACAGTTATCCAGTTCCTGCAATCACAAAGGGCCGCGTTTTTGACGCGGCCCCTGTTTGTTATGATAAGAATTTACTCTTCGGCATCCGGCTCCAACAAGCCGTATTTGCCATCCTTGCGGCGATATACCACGTTGATCTCGTTATTCTCTATATTGCGGAACATAAAGAACTGGTGTTCCAGCATATTCATCTGCAAGATCGCTTCCTGCACACTAGCGGGCTTCACATAAAAATGTTTGGTCTTAACCACTTCATATTCATCAAACTCCGCCATATCTTCCGGCTCGGCTTCTTCCGCATACTCCTGCACATACTGATCGATGGCCCCAGTATGGAGACGTTTCTCCAAACGGGTTTTATTTTTGCGGATCTGCCGGCCCAATGCAGAGATTACCTTATCCAGCGCCTCGTTCATTTCTGCGGCGGTTTCCTCCGCACGGCAGATCATACCCGGCTGGCGAATGGTAATTTCCACCGTCTGACGGTTGCGCTCCAGCGTCACCGTGACGGTCGCCTGTGCATCCTCGTCGAAAATCCGGTCAAAGCGCATGAGCTTCTTGGTTGCAAGCTCCTTGAAGTTGTCCCGCAGGGTAACCTTTCTGCCTATGATCGTAATTTTCATGCCAACATCTCCTAACACTTTAAACTGTGCAGGCGCTTTCCCAAATCACAACCTTTGGGCGCTGCCTGTATCTGTGTCTATAGTATAACACATTTAATAAAAATTTTAAAGAGTTTTATGGAGTAATTGTAAACAAATTATATAGAATTTCTTTATATACAAGATAGAGGATGGTTATCCTTATTATAGCACCACTTCCGCATGGCGGGTTACATGGCAGCCTACATTCACCGCCATAGGCAAACCGGCGATATGGGTGGGATATTGCTCAATGTTCACCGCCAGCGCAGTAGTTACGCCCCCAAAGCCCTGAGGTCCAATATCCAACTTATTTACTGCCTCCAGCATATCTGCTTCCAGCTGGGCATAAAAAGGATCGTCGTTCCGGCGGGAAACCGGACGGCACAGCGCTTTTTTCGCCAGCAGAGCACAAAGCTCAAAATCGCCGCCGATCCCTACCCCCAGCATCATGGGCGGTCAACGAAGGCGTGCGGCAGGGCTATGTAGAGGGATTGCTGCGCTGTTCCGTGGTGGCTGACCCCATTCGCCGGGGAAAC
>CALWVH010000091.1 GCA_944384915.1 uncultured Clostridia bacterium
CCAGTGCCACAAACTGGCGCTTTAACCAACTAAGCTATACCCACCATGTTTGGCGCGCCAATAGGGACTCGAACCCCAGACCTACTGCTTAGAAGGCAGTTGCTCTATCCAGCTGAGCTATTGGCGCGTAAAAGCTCTGCTGTTAAGGCTGAGCAATGGAGCGGGTGATGGGAATCGAACCCACACGACCAGCTTGGAAGGCTGGGATTCTAGCCATTGAACTACACCCGCAAGCGACGTTTATTATTATATCACGTCATCATACCATTGTCAATACTTTACGACAAAAAAATTCATTCGATCCCTACATAATTGTGGTCCACCGTAATAACTGTAAAAAACTCTCTTCCCAACTTTTCCCATATTATATTTTGAATCTCTCTCAAAACCTCATCGTCACTTTTTTGGTCCTCAAAAGGTAATACAATATCAAAAATCAAGTTGGAATGAGTAGTCCCCCAAACGACTCGAAAATCGTGAATAGAATAATCTGGAGACATTTCTGCGACAATCCTTTTTACTTGATGGAATAATTCCTGTGTCTTTTCATCATGAATTTGTACGGGATCAAGATGAATAACCAGATGAATGTCCATATCCTGCAAAAAATCTCGCTCAATATTATCAATGATATCATGGCTAACCATGATATCCTCATCTGCATCTACTTCGCAATGCACAGAGGCAAAAATACGCCCTTCTCCATAGCTATGGACCTCTAGATCATGTAAACCGATCACTCCGTCATAGCTGAGAATGCGGGAATACACAGAATTGACCAGCTCCTGAGAAGGTGCGGTTCCCAGTAAAGGCTGAGAAGTTTCAATAACTAAGCGCACGCCGGATACCATAATAAACAGCGCTACTGCCAAGCCCATCCAGCCGTCCAAATTGAACCCGGTAAAAAGAGTGATTAAAATTCCTATCAGCACTACTGAAGTAGCTAACACGTCATTCAGGCTGTCGGCAGAGGTGGCCTTTAGGGTAGTGGAGGAAATCGCCTTTCCCATTTTACGATAGAAAAAGCCCTGCCATAGTTTGGCTGCAATAGAAATCACCAAAATCAGTACCGTGACCCAAGTAAAGGCAGAATTCTCTGGTGTAATAATTTTTTCCACAGAAGATTGTGCCAGCTGAAATCCTAACATCACTACAATAAAAGAAACAATCATGCCGGAAATATATTCGATACGTGCATGACCAAATGGATGCTTGGCATCTGCCGGCTTTCCGGAAAGCTTAAAGCCAATCAAAGTAACTAAAGAAGAACCGGAGTCAGAAAAGTTATTAACTGCATCCGCCATAATGGCGATACTACTAAATAGTAACCCTGTAATCAGCTTCATAATTGCCAGCAAAAGATTCGTAACCACACCGGTTGCCCCTGCTACCTTACCATATTGTTCTCGCACTGAGGGGTCCTCAGTATGCTGCCAATTAGGGATAAATAGACGAATCAATAAGCCAGTCAAATTCATTCACCTCTCGAATAAATTCCCGCCATGACAATCAATGGCTACCAGTAAAGGGAAATCCTCGATCTCCAATCGCTTTACAGATTCACAACCCAGTTCCGGGAAGGCAATCACTTCCAAGGACTTCACAGCTTTTGCCGCTAATGCGCCAGCCCCACCTACGGCACAAAGATATACGCCTCCATTACACTGTATCGCTTCTATTACTTCCTTGGATCGCTGCCCTTTACCAATCATACATTTCATCCCTAGATCCAGCAAACGGGGTGCAAAGACATCCATACGGCTGCTGGTGGTAGGGCCACAGGAACCTATCGCCATTCCCTCCGGCGTGGGAGTAGGACCCGCATAATAGACACAAGAGCCTTCCAAAGGAAAGGGTAACTCTTTCCCCTCGTCCAACAGAGCAAAAATTCTCTTGTGAGCAGCGTCACGCGCTGTATAAATCGTACCGGAAAGAAGTACTCGATCCCCTGCAGAGAGCTTGGGGGCCATCTCTGATATTTGGGATGTATGCAAATGGATCTCGCTCATGGAGAATGCCTCCTTCCATCAATCTAAAGCATTATTATAGCATTCTATCTTTCTCTATACAAGGGCAGGCTACAGAAAAAGGAGGTGCCGCAAAAAATTTGCGACACCTCTCTGAAAAACTGCTTGAGAGTCAGGCAGATTACCCAAGGATGCTGATCAGCACACCAGCAGCAACAGCGGAACCGATAACACCGGCTACGTTGGGACCCATAGCGTGCATTAACAGGAAGTTGGCAGGATTCTCCACCTGGCCCACCTTCTGGGATACACGAGCAGCCATAGGAACGGCAGACACACCAGCAGAACCGATCAACGGGTTGATCTTGCCGCCGGAGACCTTGCACATCAGCTTGCCGAACAGCACGCCGCCAGCAGTACCCACACAGAATGCTGCCAGACCCAAGACGATAATACCCAAAGTCTGCGTGCTGAGGAATACAGCGCCAGTAGCCGTAGCACCTACGGTAGTGCCCAAGAAGATGGTGATAATGTTCATCAATTCGTTCTGAGCGGTATTGGAAATACGGGATACCACGCCGCTCTCGCGCATCAAATTGCCCAGCATCAGCATACCCACCAACGGGGCTGCATCAGGCAGCAGCAGGGATACCAAAATCGTAACGATAATGGGGAACAGGATCTTCTCCAGCTTGGTCACCGGACGGAGCTGCTCCATCACGACTGCACGTTCTTTTCTGGTAGTAAGGGCCTTCATAATAGGCGGCTGAATAATCGGCACCAATGCCATATAGGAGTAAGCTGCCACCGCAATAGGTCCTAACAATTCAGGAGCCAGCCTCGTTGTAACGAAAATAGCAGTGGGGCCGTCAGCGCCACCGATAATACCGATAGCACTAGCCTGTTCGGGAATAAAGCCCAGCAAAATAGCACCAATAAAAGTGATAAAGATACCCAGCTGTGCAGCAGCGCCCAACAGGAAGCTCTTGGGATTGGAGATCAGAGGACCAAAGTCGGTCATAGCGCCAACTCCCAAGAAAATCAAAGGCGGATAAATACCCAGCTTAACGCCCTGATACAGATAGTAGAACAGACCGCCGTTCTGGGGGACCATGTAATATTGCACATCATTTAAAACGGTTACAGCATAAGAGGCCGTCTGTCCGTCATGTGCAGCCATGTACTCCTCAATAGGAGTCAGGGTAGTAGTAGGGGTTGCCATGATACCTGGGAACAGGTTTACCATCAGCATACCAAAGGCAATGGGCAACAACAGCAGAGGCTCGAACTGCTTCTTAATAGCAAGATAAAACAGAACGCAGGCCACTGCAATCATTACATAGTTTTGCCAGTTGCTGGAGACAAAACCGGAGGTATTCCAGATATCCACAATGGAATTCCACATTTCAGAAAATACGTTCACTGGCTTACAGTCCTTTCTTTCAGAATACTTTTCATTACATAAGAAACCTGTGCAGGCACTTTTTGCTCATTTGCATCCTCCTTAAATGGTTTAGAAAGGACGAGTGCTTTCTGCCAGTCCTGCGCTTCCCCATGCCGAACGGTTCTGCGGTACGCGGCGAACAGCACGGATAGTGTGTGTGCCTGCGCCGTAAGTGTAATCCACAGCGGCAGCAATAGCGGCGATCACTTCTCCAGGAATACCCTCCTGTACCGCAGGCGCAGCAGCCTTCTTCACAACGGGAACTGCAGGCTTTACTGTTGCATCCTGTGCGGCCTTTTTGGCTACCTGTGCTTCTGCTTTCTTCTTTTTGCGGGCAACGGTCACGGAACTGATTAACGCACCATATCCTTTAATAACAAAGGTCAAAACGATCAGTGCGACAAACACCACAACCATGCCTGTCAGCAAAACGATCATAGCCAGATCCAAGTTTTCCATGCTTAGGAAATCCCCCTATCTTAAAACATCTCAAGCGCAATTTCTGCGCCTGTTTTGACACACAAATAAGCCTCGTCTGGATCCAGACCACCGCCCGTTTCCCAACAAAGCCTCCTTGTCTGCCAAAAAATTAACAAAACCGATTTGCTTCTAATTATAACCTATCCTTCGCCTAATTTCAATTCCTTTTTTAATAAAGATTGAACACTTCTTTGCCACTTTTTTGCCTTCCTTTCAAAAAAGCGCAGAAGACCGGCCTTTTTTGGAAGGCCGGTCTTTTTAAATTTTTTTAATTCAAGTTCAGCTTGTGCTTAAGCACCCAGTGGGTTCCCAAATACAGAAGAATTGAGGTAATAATCGACATGATAGTGCTGACCCATAGGGTCATATCTAAAAATCCCATATAGTTCCGGCTATCCAGTAACATATCCGCTAGAGTCTGGCTGAAAGTCATCCCCAATACCGTCATAACAATCGAACTCACAGTCTGAAGCACAATACTGATTGCTACATAAGCGCCGATTCCCATGAGCAACTTATGATTGCTGTTGAAATTGGTAGCAGCAATAGCAGCGTAAATCATAATAAAGGAGCCAACAACCCCTACCAGCAAGGAAACTATCAGTTCAAAGGCCAGCCAGCCTGTGAGATACAATCCCTGGTCCGCTGCTGACAGATAGATGATCTTCCACCAATGTCCGATAGTTATAAAGGTATCAGGGGTCGCTACCAGAATGAAAATGGAGGCCACGCACACAAGGCCGCTGGCAATACTCCATATCACCGCCACAAGCAGCTTGCTGTTGATAAGCTGATGTACCTTTACCGGAAGGGTAAACATCAGATACCCTTCTTCCGTCATCAGGTTCTTATAGAAACGCTGGATGGCTACCACGACGGTAGCTGCCAGCACTGCGATAAACAGGAGCACATACAGGATAATGGGAACCGCTCCAATCACTCCAAGCCATCCGGGAAGTTCGAAGCTCCAAGCGTTTTGGAGCTCCATATACACCCGGAGCAGCACAGACATGATTAGGAAGGCGCCATATAGAGGAAGGAAGATCCTTCCGGTCGCAATAAATTCATGATGAATCAATTTCTTCAGCATTTGAACACCTCCCGGAACAGGCCGTCTACCGATTGGTCCCGCTGTTCCCGTATCTCATCCACGGAGGAAGTCAATACGATTTCTCCCTGAGAAATAAAAACTACTTCATCCAGGATAGATTCCACATCGCTGATGAGGTGTGTAGAAATCACCACAGCAGCTTCTTCATTATAATTGCTGATAATGGTATGAAGGATGTAATCCCGGGCTGCCGGGTCTACACCGCCAATAGGTTCATCCAACAGATACAGCTGTGCCTTTCGGCTCATCACCAGGATCAGCTGTACCTTTTCTTTGGTTCCCTTAGACAGGTTTTTCAACCGGTCACCGGTACGTACCCCCAGACGCGCCATCATCTCCAAAGCGGCATGGGCGTCAAAATCCTCATAAAAATCATGGAAAAATCCAACCAGTTGCTCTACGGTCATCCATTCATTCAAATAATTCTTGTCCGGCAAATAGGAGATCACCTTTTTGCTTTCTTCTCCCGGTGCCTTCCCATTAATCAGGATCTCACCCGAAGTAGGCGTAATCAAACCATTGGCTAACTTAATCAGGGTACTTTTTCCGCTGCCATTAGGGCCAAGAAGCCCTATGATCTTTCCTTTTTCAATAGACAGGTTTACCCCTTTCAGCGCCTGAAAATAGCCATACTGTTTTACCAGGTTTCTACACTCTAAAATGGCGCTCATGATTCCTTTTCCCCCTTTTCTGTTGCAGCAATCATCTTAACTGCCTGAATTCGGCTATACCCAAGCTGCTCCATCGCGGCAAAATAGGATTCTGTCAACTCCTTTGCAAGATTCTCTTTCATCTGTAAGATCCTCCCCTCATCCTCGGTAACATACCGACCACTGGTACGCTGGGTATATAGTAACCCCTCCTGTTCCAGCTGGGCAAACGCCCTTTGCATGGTGTTGGGATTGACTGACGCCTCTGCGGCCAAGTCACGGACAGAAGGCATTTTTTCACCTGGAGCATATATGCCGGAAATAATACGCCGTTTGATCTGCTCCATTAACTGCGCATAAATCGGCCGGTCATTTTGAAAAACCCAGCTCATAGGGTTCCTCCTTTCGTTTGTATTATTGTATTATTATTCTGGTACAAGTATACATCTTTTTTTCCTTCCTGTCAAGACCTTTTTCCCACTCAAACACCAAACCCCGCCGTTTTACCGGCGGGGTTTGGTGTTTGAGTGCATATGTTTATTTTGGATAAGTTGTACTCTCAAATCAATGTGGAGTTCTGAAGGCTGATGCAGGCATATACCGCCACGATCACAAAAAGAACGCCAAAAGCAATGAGAGCAGATGTGCAGCGCCGGACCAGCTTATCCCGCTGCTTGCGCCTTGACTTTTCAAAATCCCGATACATGACATCGGCCTCCTTTCGAAAACTATTATAGCAGAGGCACAATACCAATATATCAAGAATTTCTTACAAATTCCTTACGAATCCGTAAGTTTACCGAGCTTGAGAGGTCCCCTGTTCTCTAAGATAAGTAGCCTCCAGGTCGGCCAGATGGAGCTTCACTGCCAGAGGATATTTCTCATAAGCATGGCTAATGGCAAAGCTACCGCCTCTTGCCGCCTCATCGAAGCCTCCCATATGCCAACGAATAGCCACTGCCTCAGCGGGCTTCAAACGGAGAAACCGCTCGATAAGATATACAGATTTTTCCCCATGGCCATAGGGAAATGCATCTTCAATCATGTAAAAAGGCTTTTTTTCCCATTGGCCGGTTTCCTCGTTTTTCACATTCCGGGTAGAAACCTTATAAAATTGGGATTTGCAAACATCATGAAGCAGGCCGCAAATGGCAAAACTCTCTTCACTGTCTCCTTCTTCAAAATAGCGTTCCCTCAAAACGCGGTATACATTTAGACTATGCATGGCTAAACCGCCCTCACAAGCGCAATGATATTTAGTGCTGGCTGGAGCGGTAAAAAAATCTTTTTGCTCCAACCATTCCAGTAGCTCCTCACTTCCCTGACGGTGAATCTGTTCACGAAACACAGATATAAACTCCTCTTTAATTTCTGCCATTGTCATCACTCCTTCCATATACCCTCCATTATATCATATCCCTTTGTCAAACAAAAGAAAAAAGCCTGCTCGGTCTTGCGGCACTAAAAGTGCAAACAAAACCGAACAGGACTTTAAAATACACTATAATTAGGCTTTAGGAGCCCCCTCCACCAGTTCAGGAGCTTTTTCCAAAAGGACACTCAAAGCAGCGGCATCTGCTACAACGGTCACATCATCATGCAGTTGCAGCACGGATGCGGGGACAGAGGGAACGATAGGACCGGCAGCCATCTCATAAATGATGGGGGCCTTTTCGGCACCAGAAGCAATCAGAAGGATCTTCTTTGCGCTCATAATGGTCTTAATGCCCATGGTATAAGCATGAGTAGGCACATCCTCCCGGCGAGCAAAGAAACGAGTGTTGGCATCAATGGTGCGCTGGGTCAAAGCCACACAGTGAGTGCCCTTGGCAAATGCGTCTGCCGGCTCATTAAATCCAATATGGCCGTTGTGTCCGATGCCTAGCAGCTGGATGTCCACACCGCCCAAAGCAGCTACTGCAGCGTCGTAACGCTTGCACTCCGCCTCTGCATCGGGGTTGGTACCATCGGGAATATTGGTATTCGCCATATCGATGTTGATATGCTTAAACAGATTCTCATACATAAAATAGGCATAGCTCTGATCGTTGTCCTTGGTCAGGCCGCAGTATTCATCCAGATTCGCGGCAGAGCAACGGGAGAAATCCAGATCTCCCTTCTCATAGCCTTCAATAAGGCACTTGTAGGTTCCCAGAGGGCTGGAACCCGTAGCCAGACCCAACACACAGTCGGGCTTGAGAATCACCTGGGCGGCAATCAGGTTGGCAGCCTTACGGCTCATTTCGTTGTAATCCGCTGCATACAGAATTCTCATAACACATTCTCCTTTAAACCTATGTAATAATTATTTGTCACCATTGCGTTCGGTAGTACCGTCCGCATGGGGTTCTACATCATTTTTCCCAGCATTTTTCGCCTTCAAATACTCCTGGATACGGGTAAGATCAGCCTTTTCGCCATTTAGCATAGCGTTGACGGCATCCAGTCCCCGCTCGGAGCGACCTTTATAGCGCATACACAAATTAGAACGCTTCACTGCCGCAGCCGTAGCGCCCTGCCATGGCTCACCAGCAGCCAAAGTCTTAATCAGCTCCACTGTATCTTGGAAAAACCAGCTCTCGATCCGCTGCCAATCCTGCTGGGAATCTTCTTTTTTCCCTTTGTTTTCAGACTTTTCACGATCTTTGCGTTTTTTCAGGCGCTTGACATCCTCTTTGGAATATCCGTGCCCCAAAAGGAATTCCTGTACTCCATCAAAAGAGTAATGGGAATCTCCTTCTTTTCGCAGCCGGATATAGCACTGGAATTTTCTCCAAAGCTGATGAGCAGAGTGCGAGCCTTCACCGGACAAAATAGAATCTGCCTCTGCCTGACAGTCCCGAATAAACTGGCGCAATAGCTTTCTCCGCACCTCTGCACTTTCCTCTGGGCTAGCTTCCGGCCCTTGAAGCAGGATTCGAGCTTCCATCACAACTTTTTGCAGCTTTTTCCGCTTGACTGCTCCAGGCTGGCATGAAATTGCCACTGCCATATTTTCTGGTTGAAAAATTTTCCCTGCCGCTTCTTGGAATTCCTGAGCAGAGAGGATCTGCTGGCGATTAACAAACGCCTTGCACTCTTCCTCCGCTATACAGTAATAGCGGCCCATATACAGATTCACTTTCTGGGCATCCTTACAGAACTCCCGGCGCACCTGTGCCCAGAACTCCAGCAGTTCTGTGGTTTCCTCTGCTTTCAACCCCTGCTTTAGATAGGAAAAGGCTGAAAAACATTTGCGCAGAGCTCCCACCAGTTCCTCGGAGGGAAGAGAAAAGGACAATACCATCCTAGATGCAGCCTCATGCCTTTCCAAATAACAGCTAAGGCCCTGGATATCGGAAAGCGTATCCTTCATCGGCCAGGACACCGGTGCGTTTTGAGCCCCATCCAAAAGTAAGCAAAAAGCCAATGCGGGAAGAAGGCTTCTTTTACAGGGGATATCAAAGGATACCACAGCCTCAGCGGGGTCGGATTCCACATCCGTGATCCAAGCTGCCTGGGTATTCCGGCAGCTAAAATCCTTTGGCTGAGCCTTTTTCTTCTTCTTTTCACTTTTACATTCCTTCAAGGCAGCAGCTTGAGTCTGCACTGCTTCAATCTGCTTTTCGCTGATTCTTCCAGTAAGAACACAGGCGAGATTGCCGCTTTCTACCATTGCCTGATGCCATTTGGATATCTGCTTCAGGGAAATTCCTTCCAGTTCCTGGGCAGTAGCCTGTATGGGAGTCCCATAAATACTTCCCCGCCAATATTCCTCTGCCATCTGCTTTTGGAAATTCCATCCTTTTTTGGACTCCTTCGAGCAGGCAACCTTCTCCTTGGCCCGTGCCAGCTCCTTCTCGGTCCAATTGGGGGAAACTAAATATTGAAAAAAAGTCGAAACTGCGTCGGGACTTCCTTCGTTTACGGTAAAAGCTGTATAATCCCAATCCGACCAGCTTGTCCAGACAGAATCTGCCGCTGCTTTATTCAACTTGGCTCGCAGCATCTCCGCCCATAAACAGCACAACCCCCGCTTATCCTCTGCCGCCGACCCCCGGGAAAAATAAAACCCCAGGCAGGAGTGCATGGTATCCCCATTTCTGGAGGCAAAGACCTGCACGCCATTTTTTAGTTGGTAGCTTTCCCACTGCATGATGCTTCACTCCTATTATTGCTGTTCCTTAATCCGCTTACTTCAACAGCCTTCTATCATCAGAGTACCCTATTTTATCGGAAAAGTAAAGTAAAATTTTATCCATGGGACACAAACAATTACTAAATTCACCGTATTTCCTGTTGGAAAAAAGTCTGGGCAATGCTCCGTCCCGTGGGAGTATCCGCTAAACCGCCCTCTGCCGTTTCCCGCAATGTAGCGGGCAGCGTGTTTCCCACCCGTTTCATAGCGAGAATTACCTCATCAGCGGGAATCACACTTTCTACCCCAGCCAGAGCCATTTCCGCAGCCGCCAGGGCATTTACCACTCCCATAGCGTTGCGTTTGACACAAGGGACCTCCACCAATCCGGCTACAGGGTCGCACACCAATCCTAACACATTTTTGAGGGCAATGGCACAGGCGTTGGCACACATTTGGGGCGTGCCTCCCATCATCTCTACAATGGCAGCAGCCGCCATAGCAGAAGCACTTCCCACCTCTGCCTGACAACCACCCTGTGCTCCGGATACGGTAGCGTTTGAAGCAATGACTGTGCCAATACCAGCAGCAGTAAACAATCCCATGACCGCTTTTTCTTCCGATAGCCCCTTTTCCTCCATAATGGTGAGCAAAGCAGCCGGCAGAATTCCGCAAGAACCCGCAGTAGGGGCGGCAACGATGCGGCCCATACAGGCATTACACTCCGAAACCGCTAACGCTCGGGCAACTGCTTTTCCAAAATAAGGGCCACAAAGACTTTCTCCCTGTCGTGCCCTTTCCATCACCTTGGAAGCGGCACCACCAGTAAGCCCACTATGAGAACGCAACTCTGGGTTTTCCCCTTCTCTGGCAGACTCCTGCATCACCTGCAACATCTGGCGCATTTTTTCTTCCAGTACTTCCCGAGGCTGCTCCTGCTCCCGAGATTGTTCTGCCAAAATCACCTGAGAAATGGGGATCTTCTGCTCCTCTGCTTTTTTTACATATCCTGCAACACTGGGCATGGCCATCCTCCTTTGATTATTGCAGCGGTGCGATCAACACGCACCGGCTGATTTGGGGGAAACACCGAATCCCATTCGTGACACTTTCATCTGGCAGCTCATCCAGTTCCAACGTCATCAAGGCAGTATCTCCTTTTTTACGACGGCTCAGTTTAAAGCCGCCGATGTTCACACCATTCATCGCCAGATAGTTAGTCACCCCAGCAATCACTCCCGGTACATCTCGATGGAGCACCAAAAGGGTGGGCTGGTTGCCGGTAATCTCTACCCCCATTCCATCAATGGAGTTGATGAGGATCTCTCCGCCTCCTACAGAAGCTCCCTGCACAGTGACTGTATCTCCCTGCCGGTTCCATAGTTGGATCAAAGCAGTATTGGGATGGGCGCCGTCCAGCTCAATCTCCTCAAAGGTAATATCCAACCCTCGCTCTTTGGCAATCTCCAAACTACGGGGAATATCGCTATTACTGGGAAGCATTCCCATAATTCCAGCTGCCAAGGCACGGTCTGTACCGTGACCCCTGCCTGTTTTGGCAAAGGAACCATGTAAGCCAATAACCGCCCGTACCGGCTCGCCAGGAAGAAGGGCTCCTGCCATATTGCCGATGCGCACTGCCCCCGCTGTATGGGAACTGGAGGGCCCGATCATCACCGGCCCAATGACGTCAAACACATTCATATCCCTTTTTCCTCCCCACCGGTTCTTTGCACTCTATAGTTCAGCCCTGTCTAGACTGGTATTCCTGCTCACAATAGATACACCGGTATTGACGGGTACCATTGACCTCATGAAGCTGAAAAATCTGGTCTAACCCCTGCTCCACACTGGTAATACAACGTGGGTTCTTGCAGCGTACTACATTTTTCAGATACTTTGGGGGCACCAATTTCTTTTTCTCCACGATTTTTCCTTCGCGGATAATGTCCACAGTAATATTATGGTCAATGAATCCCAAGACATCCAAGTCAATATCGGTGATTCCTTCGATCTTGATAATATCCTTTCGGCCAAATTTGCTGCTTTTGGCATTTTTAATCGCGGCCACGCAGCAATCCAGCTTGTCCAATCCCAGCAGCTTATAAACCCGCATACTGGCTCCTGCCTTAATATGGTCAATGACGATTCCGGTTTCCAGACTGTCAATATTCAGCATCCTGTTACCATCCTTTCTTCACACAAAAGCCGTTCCATTTTTTACAGGGTCAGCCCCAGCAGCTTCATAATCAGCGCCATACGTACATACACACCGTTCTGCGCCTGCTCAAAATAAGCGGCTCGAGGATCGTCGTCCACTTCTCCGGCAATCTCATTTACCCGAGGCAGAGGATGCAGGATCGACATATTTTCTTTTGCTGTCTTCAGCTTCTGCGCATCCAACACATAGGTATCCTTCAGGCGGATGTAATCCTCCTCATTGAAAAAGCGCTCCCGCTGTACCCGGGTCATATACAGGATATCCAGCTGGGGCATGACCTCTTCCATGGTCTCCACTTCTGTATAGGGGATTCCCTGTCCTTTTAACACCTCATCTCGGATATAATCCGGCACCCGCAGCTCTTCAGGGGAGATCATGATAAAACGGATGCCCTCAAACCGCGCTAAGGATTTCATCAGGGAGTGGACTGTCCGGCCAAATTTCAAGTCGCCGCATAGACCGATGGTCAAATCATTCAGCCGTCCACTGCGGAGGCGGATCGTCATTAAGTCCGTGAGGGTCTGGGTGGGGTGCTGATGGCCACCATCACCTGCATTGATCACTGGGATTCGGGCATAGCGGGATGCAACCAGCGGAGCACCCTCTTTGGGATGACGCATGGCACAGATATCAGCGTATCCCGATACCACCCGAATGGTATCCGCTACGCTTTCGCCTTTAGAAGCAGAACTACTGTCGGCGGTGGAAAATCCCAACACACTGCCGCCTAGGTTCAGCATAGCAGCCTCAAAGCTGAGCCGAGTACGGGTACTGGGCTCATAAAACAAAGTAGCCAGCTTTTTACCCCGGCATACCTCTCCATAACGGAACCGGTCGTTGGCGATATCATCGGCAAGATCCAACAGATCCAGCACCTCTTCTTTGGTAAAGTCAAGTGGATCAATCAAATGTCTCATGCAGTTTCCCCTCTCTACTATTCTTGGGGCCCGGCCCGAATGCCCTTCAGTCCGCAGCATACCTATTGTATTATATCTCCCTGCGTCAAGTTTGTCCATCCACAAAAACCGGAAAACCGTGCCGCTTTTACAGATTCTTCCTTTTTTATTTACATCATTTTACCCCCGTGCTATACTTTATTTATAATGTTTTTCTTCAGAAAAGAGGGATTTCATACACGTACTATATATTTTCTCAAGAAAGGATGAATAATTATGCAAGAGCCTATTTCCATCCAGGAATTTTCTTCCCGACTCACAAAAAATGTAAGCCGGGTGATTAAAGGTAAAGAAGATGTGATCCGCAAGGTAGTAGTTTGTCTTCTCTGTGGCGGTCATATTTTACTGGAAGATATCCCCGGAACCGGCAAAACTACCTTGGTAAAAACATTGGCTCGTTCCGTGGGCGGCAGCTTCACCAGAGTACAGTTTACCCCTGATCTTCTTCCCAGTGACCTTACCGGCGCCAATATCTACAATCAAAAGACTCAGGAATTTCATTTTAAGCCCGGCCCGGTATTTACCAACATGCTACTAGCAGACGAAATCAATCGGGCTACTCCACGTACCCAGTCCAGTTTGCTGGAATGTATGGAAGAAGGACAGGTTACAGTAGATGGCCAGACACATCGTCTAACTCCCCCTTTCTTTGTGGCAGCTACCCAAAACCCTATTGAAATCCAGGGTACATTTCCTCTGCCGGAGGCCCAGCTGGACCGCTTTTTCATGCGCCTCTCTATGGGATATCCCGGTGCGGAAAGCGAGCGGGAAATGCTCAGTGCCTTTCAGGAATCCAGCCCACTAGAGGAGCTAAAACCGGTACTTTCTACCGAAGACATTTTGGCAGCTCAAAAGCAAGTGCGTAAAATTCATGTCAGTCAGGCAGTCCAAGATTATCTCTTACAAATCGTTGCCGCAACTCGTTCTCATGACCAAATCCGTCTGGGGGTAAGCCCACGGGGTTCCTTGGCGTTTCTCCGAGCAGCTCAAGCTTGGGCCGGACTGGAAGGAAGGGAGTACGTACTGCCCGATGATGTAAAGGCTGTATGCTGCGATGTCTTATCTCACCGTATTATCTGCAAAGGTAGCCACCTCTCCCAAACCACCGATACTGTCCGTCCTATTCTGGAAAAGATTCTGGAACAGACTCCTGTTCCCATGGAGTCTCCGACATAAAGGAGGGGCTCATGGAATTTTTAGCAATCCTGCTTTTGCTTACCCTTGTAGCTTGGCTGGAAACTCGGGTATATCAAAAATACGCCTTTCACAACCTGAAATATGTATGCTATTTTGATCGGGAAGAGGCCTTCGAAGGGGAAGAGATCTGTCTAGTGGAAGAAGTCTCCAATGGAAAACTTCTTCCCATGCCATGGCTAAAAGCAGAACTCACTACCTCTAAATGGCTGGACTTTGCAGGCTCCCAATCTTTGATTACTGAAGAAACCCGATTTGTCCCCAGCTTTTTTATGATGAAAAGCCGTCATAAAGTAGTGCGGAGCTGGAAGGTAAAATGTCTGAAACGCGGCTCCTTCCAACTGGATAAAGTGATTCTGGTATCCACCGATCTTTTGGGAACGGTATCTGTTTCCCTTTCGGTAGATCCTCATACTCATATCACAGTCCTTCCACGGCCGGTGGACATGGAACTAGGATTTGAACGTGTTCTCAGCACCTCCGGACCTGTGATAGTACGCCGTCATTTATTGCCGGACCCCTTTCTTATTGCCGGGGTTCGGGAATATACCCAACGGGAATCCATGAATCACGTCCATTGGTTGGCCACCGCTCGTACCGGCCGGCTGATGGTGCATAATAACGAATACAGTGCCGATCAAACCCTCACCATCATCCTCAATATCCAGTCTCGGGAATATGAACTGGAACGGGCCATGGAGCCGGAAAAGGTGGAGGAAGCCATCCGTGTATGCGCTGGGTTTTTAGACGATACGCTGCGCAGTGGTATTCCTGTATCCCTATGGATAAATGCCAGCCTCACCGGAGAGAGGGAAACAATTATCACTCCTTGCTCGTGGGGGCGGGAGCATATTCGGGAACTTTTAAGGCTTCTGGCCAATCTGCCTCTGCAAAGCTCAGAAGATTTTCCCACTTTCTTAGAGGGCTTTTGTTCCAAGGTCACCACCAGTGATCTGGTATTGATCAGTCCGTATCTGAATGAAGATATTTTGGAATATGCTGGCCATCGTCGGATGGAGGGAACCCGGGTAAAAGTTGTCACCACCTCTCCTCTGCGCAAGGAAGATATCACAGGGGATCTGGATATTTATTGCTATCATCGGGAGGAGGCGGTATCTCATGCCGGATGAAAAAAAACAAAGAAACTGGCTACTTGATGCCATCCGCTGCTTCTCTCTGCTTTGCCTTCCCCTGCTCTGTCTTCCCTTCACAGCCGTATGTCTTAACTGTCTGCTGCTACTTCCCGGTGTAAAAGTGATATGGCAATACCAGCTTTTATGTATGGCTGTTTGTCTGGTTGGATTGGGGGTCAGTGCTCTCTTTCAAAAAATCCCCTTTTCTCAAAAACGGCGCTGGATATGCGATTTCCTTTCGATTCTTCTCGTATTTCTTCCTATTCTGGCAGGGCTAGCCACAGGAAAATGGTGGTTGGGGCTGCCAGATTATATGGAAATTCCTGCGGGCCTATTTTTAATTTTCCCCTGGATTCTGGGAATTCGGGCACAGGGAAAAGAATACCATGAAGTGATAGATCGTTCCCTTTTTGTGGCTTATCTGGTAGAAAGCATTTTGGCCGTGGTGATCTACGCCTTTAATGGAGTGGAGTTTCCTTTGGTTTCCTTTACAGGCGGCTTATTGGCAATAGCTGCTGCCTATGGTCTTTCCCGCAATCAGGGAAACCTGGATTTTCTTATGGAACGCCGGGGACACAGCTTTTCCCATCTTCCTGCCCGTATCCGATATTACAATATTCGGCTGCTGATAATAATATTAGCCGGCACGATCCTAGTATTTTTCCTTTGCTTCCCCATGTCCGCTCTAGTAAAACAGTTCTTTTCCCTATTGCGATACTGGATCTCCATGATTTCCTTTGGTACTTCTGAAGAAGAGGAAGAAATCTTTCTTCCTTCCGATGATGTTTCCCGACCTGAACCCACAGAGTCTTCCCCAGGAGCTTCTCTGTTTTGGAATATCCTCTCCATTTTAATCATAATAGGGGTACTTATCCTTCTCATCCGTAACGGGAAAAAGATTTTACAGGCCGTCCTGAATGCCTTTCAGCGGCTGCTTTCTTCTTTGCGGCAGATCATGACACGGCAGCAGTTTGCCGGTCCCAAAAAGGTGGAAAGCGAATATTATGTGGATGAGGATAGCATTTTAGAAGATTCTCTTCAAACCGAGCAACTTCTCACAGAAAAACAGCGGCTTCGTCGTTGGAAGCAGCAATGCCGGCGCTTTCGAAAAATGCCAGAGGGGCCTGAAAAACTCCGATTTGGATATGGCCTGGTGATTTCTGGTATGAAACTAAAAAACTTTCCTCTAATTCCCGGTAATACTCCTCTGGAGATCTTGGTCAAGACAGCTCCTATTCTCCAAAACAGTTGCCTTACACATACCACTCCTTCCTATAATCAGATACGATATGATACTTCTTCTCCATCGCAAACCACCCTTTCACTGGAAGAGTTGCAAGCCGTTTTGGAAGAGTTAGAAAAGCGACCTCCTCTTCCCAAAGTATCTCACCGCCTCTCCTGATAACAACATTTAAAAAGGCGAAGCCCCATTTTGGAGGCTTCGCCTTTTTCTGTAGAGAACATAATTTTAATTTTTGTAGGCTCTTTCATGGGCCAGTCGAGAAGCTCCTGCAAAAACAGGAGAAACCGCCACTGCCTCGCTCCGGATTCCTACAGAAGAATAAACCAACAGGAACATGGCACCCGTCTGAATCCACAATACGGTAACATCTGTCATACCATGAACAGCTGTCATAAACGCTAACACCAGTACCAACACACCCGTAGAAGAACTAATTCCTCGACGGATACGAGAGATGACTACACGGATTTGTGTGACTGCAAAAAATCCAATAGCCGCAGCACCGAACAAACCATAATTTAATACGGTATCCAAAAACAGGTTATGCGCATGGTGGGTGGCATACCCGCTGAACTGGGTGTAGATCATTTCATAGGTCATGGGACCCTGTCCAAAGAACAAATGCTGGCGGATTCCCTGTAACGCAGTAAACCAAATGGAGAGCCGCTGATCCATAGAGTGGTCAGCATCAGAAGCACGGGGGAAAATGGCGGGCAATACAGTCAGTGCTGCCAGTGCTGCTAAAACACCTAACACCGCAAATACCCAAAAATACTTATACCGTCCGCGAAGCAGGAAGAACGCCAAAATTCCTACAAAAACAGCAGCTGCTGCGGAAATACTGGCGCACAGATAAATTCCGATCAAGGAGCTGACAATTACCACCGCATAAAACTTGCGGAATTTGGGATTTCCAAAAGCACGGTAAAGAGCGATAATGGCCATAAACTCCATCATCATACCATAATAGTTGGGGTTGAAACAAACAGATTCTGCTCTCTGGAGAGAACCCAACCCCTCATAATAGATCAACTGCCCGATTGCGATCACAGTAGTGGAAATGCTGGCTAAACAAGCCACATCCATAAGCGTGTTAAACAGCCGCTGGGTCATAAAAGAACGCAGATAAAACACCACAAAAAGTACAGCTGTCAACAACAGGGAAATTCCTGCTCCATAAAAATTCTGATACAACAGAGAGATCAAAGTCCAGCCAGACACTACGGTGAGGATCATACGGCTGTACGGTTCAGCAAGAGCCCATGCCCTACGCTCTTTGCCGGCAATAACATAGATAGCACCGGCAACCATAACAACTCCTGTTATGTAATAAGGCATAAATATCGAAATTGTAATGCAAAAAGCAAATATCCGCTGCTTCTTTTCTACATCATTAACGGATTGACTAATTTGAGTGGTCAAAAAACCAACCTCCTTCCACAGAATCACTTCTGTAAAAAACGGGCAGTTTGATCCTTTCATGCAGGTGTCTGCAGTCTTTCATACTGAATAATTATTATAACCATTTGAAATTCATAAAACAAGAACAAATTTACATAGCTTTTCCAATACAAAATGCTATGCATTTTAGTTATTACACCAATAATTTTTACGAGTTTTTGAACATTCAGCTAAATTTCTGCTTATTCACGATATAGTAATGAAACCATTGTATACTGATAAACAGTTAGATTACCAAAAAGGAGGGCCTAAAATGGAGACCCAAAATGGACCGGAGCGTTTTCACCCGCGTGCTGACTGGGGGCTGACGGAACAACAGGCGGAACAGCGCCGCAGCCAGGGGCTTTCCAATGGCAGTGGAGCGATTAAAACACAAAGTGAAAAACAAATCCTGCTGAAAAATATTCTTACCCCTTTTAATATTCTGAACTTTATTTTGGCCGGAATGGTGTTGGCTGTTGGCTCTTTTAAAAACATGCTGTTTTTGGGAGTGATTTTCTGTAACATTCTCATCGGCAGTTTTCAGGAAATCAGAGCCAAACGTACTATCGACAAACTTTCTCTCATTGCCGCCCCAAAAGCCAAAGTGATACGGGAGGGAAAGATCCTAGAGATCACAGTGGAAGAGATTGTACTGGATGATATATTGCTTCTCTCTTCCGGAGGGCAGGTATGTGCTGACGCCATTCTGTTGGAAGGAGAATGTGAGGTCAACGAATCCCTCATCACTGGGGAATCTGATCCTGTGTATAAAAAGCCGGGTGATCTGGTGCTTTCCGGCAGCTTTATAGTCAGCGGTTCCTGCCGGGCTCAAACTGAGCATGTGGGTTCGGATAACTATGCCAACCAGATTACCAATAGCGCCAAGTATGTAAAACGTCCTAATTCTGAGATCATGTTCTGGATCAACCGGATCATCAAATGGCTGGGAATTGCTCTATTACCTATTGGTATTCTGCTGTTCTGTAAACAGTATTTTCTCACCGACAGCGGCTTACAGGATACAGTAGTCAGCGTGGTAGCCGCTTTGGTAGGCATGATTCCCGAAGGGTTGGTACTCCTTACCAGTGTAGTACTGGCTGTCAGCGTGATCCGTCTTTCCTCCCACAAAACGCTGGTACAGGAATTGTTCTGCATTGAGACTTTAGCCCGAGTGGATACCCTCTGCTTGGATAAGACCGGCACCATTACCGAAGGCTGTATGCAGGTAGACGAGCTCCTTCCTCTTTCCGGTACAGAAACCCGCTACGCACAAGATGCACTGGCCTCCTTGGCTTCCTCTCTTACCGACTCCAATCCGACTTTTCTGGCTGTAAAAGACCATTTCTCCAATGCTCCCGGCTGGAATTGTGTGGAGACCCGTCCCTTTTCCTCAGCGAGAAAATGGAGCGGCGCTTCTTATTCTGATATGGGAACCTTTGTCATGGGTGCGGCAGAGTTCATCCTAAAAGAAAAGGCAGAAGCTCTGCGTCCCCAAATCGAGACATATTCCCAGACAGGGCAACGGGTGCTATTGCTTGCTCACTCCCCCCTACCCTTTCGGCAAAAAGAGCTGCCAGAAGATCTTTCTCCTCTTGCACTAGTAGTCCTCAGCGACAAAATTCGTGCGGAAGCCCCCCGAACCCTGCGGTATTTCGCCGATCAGGGAGTAGATTTGAAAGTTATCTCCGGCGATAACGCCGTTACAGTTGCCAATATTGCCAAAAAAGCTGGGTTGGAAAACGCTGACCGGTTTATTGATGCTTCTACCTTGCACACTGAAGAAGAGCTGGCAAAAGCCGCCTCCTGTTACTCGGTATTCGGACGAGTCACTCCCCAACAAAAGCTCTCTTTGGTCAAAGCCCTTAAAGCCCAGGGGCACACCGTGGCTATGACCGGAGATGGTGTCAATGATGTGTTGGCCCTAAAAGAGGCAGATTGCAGCATCGCCATGGCATCTGGCAGTGATGCCGCCCGTACCGTTTCCCAACTAGTGCTACTGGATTCTAACTTTGCCTCCATGCCCCGTGTGGTGCAAGAAGGACGGCGTTCCATCAACAACTTACAGCGCTCCGCCTCCCTGTTTTTGGTAAAATCTATTTTCTCCGCTATTCTGGCCCTGTGCTTTATTTTTCTTCCGGCGGATTACCCTTTCCAGCCCATCCAGATGACCCTTATCAGCGCCTTGACCATTGGGGCTCCCTCCTTTATCCTGGCGCTGGAACCTAACCGGGAACGCATCCGGGGTAAGTTTATCGTCAATGTGGTACAGAAATCCCTCCCGGCGGCGTTGACCATGGTGCTGAATATTCTGCTGCTTACAGCTATCCACAGCTATTTAGGATTTTCTCAGGAACAGTTCTCAACCATGGCGGTAATCCTAACAGGTGTGACCAGCCTAATGATGCTGTATAAGGTATGCACCCCTTTCAATCTTTTGCGAGGCGCCCTATCCTTAACCATGACACTAGCCTTTATTCTGGCTATTGTTTTCTTTAGCTGGTTTTTCAGCCTTACTCCCCTCAATCTCCCTATGATTCTAACGCTGATGATGTTATTCTTGTTTGCTGTATGTGCCATGTCCCTTTTTCTACACCTCATTGATTATATTCTGGTGCCACAGCTAGATCAAATCTCTATAGAATTCCGGCGTCAATCTCGAATTCTTGGGGTAATGCGAAAAAAGCTATTCCGCAAATTTAAAAAACGTCGTCGGCATCCGTAAAAATTGAACTGCGCCCCATTGGTTAAACAGTATGGTCTGCTGGATAATCAATGGGACGATCTTAATATATGTGTGGAGCATATACTTCCTATTTTATATTTTGATAAAGCGGCCAAAAACACATTTGTTATTTTTATATATAAACTTATAAAATAGTGTTGTCTTTTACCAGTCTTTATACTAAGATAAAAAGTAATGCAGCCAAATACAGGTTGTCTATTACAGTAGGGCAGGTGAAAGATTTGATAAGAGGAATGTATTTTACATGTTGGCACAAAGGAGATTGGAATTACCATCCGAGTTTGATGTTAAAGCGACTACAGCAAATTGAAGATGCAGCTGCTTCTAACGTCAACACTTTGATGTGGTCCTGCATGGGCAGCGGAGCAATCGGTTTGCCTTATCTAGATAAAGAGATCAATGAGCAGGTGCCTCCACGGCTTCGTTTTTACGGCTATCTGAACGATGGTGAGTTTGTAGAGGAATGTGCCAAGCGAGGAATTACTGCCTATGCGGTTATTTGGAAAGCGCAAATGTGGGAATTTCCTTGCGAATTGAATGAAGACGAGAGTGAGTTTTATACCATTAACAAAGAACGCAAGATGGGAAAACGTGATTGGCTTGGTATGAAAGAGCTTTCTACTAATCGATATCCCAAGTTGTTTGACCCTATCGAAAAATATTTTCCAGAGGGCCTTTATGATTCTGACGGCAACAAGATTGAGGATTTTTTGGAAGGCTTCCGTGTAAGAACATTAGATGATCATGCTGTTCAGTCTAGCTGGCTATTGGTACCGGGGCATGATCATAAATGCTTCATCCCCTGTGGAAATAAACCTGCGTATATGGCGTATATCAAAAGAATCGCTCAGATGATGATCGATGGTGGAGCCCGTGGAATTCATCTAGACGAAGGAGATACACAGTACTTTGCAGTATTGAGCGGCGGATGTTTCTGTAAAGATTGCATGAAGGGATTCCGTGAATGGCTGAAAAAACATCCCAACGAAATAACGGCAACATTGGATCTGGATACCTTTGATTATGGTGATTATTTGCGTTCTCTGGGATATTGTGATTCAGATTTAGTAGGTGGACAAGCAGAATTACGATTTGATATTCCTCTGTTTGAAGATTTCTTCCTATATAATGTGGATCAAATACGGGCAAATTTTGCAGAGCTTTGCGAATTTTGCCGGGATTACTCCCTGAAGACCAAAGGCTATGTGGTAAAAATGTCCTCCAATTTATACAATGGCTTGCCGCGTTATTCCATGATGCGTCAGTACAGTGATTTGATTGCTGGAGAAAAGACTATGGTACAGCTGCGGCAAGATGGATTTTATCATTACGCCCACGCTTTCGCTATGGGAAAACCCAGTATGTTTGTCCTCGATCCCAATGAGTATATGCTGGGCGTGGTAGATGACGTTGACCATAACAAGCATGATACCTATAAACTGTTGATCATGGAGTCACTTGCCAGTGGCTTTCACATCGCAGCCCCCTATGGGCAGTGGCTGATGAACTTTAAAAAGGATACTTTCTATCCGAACCTTGAGGTTGACCGTGAGCTTGGTTCATGGCTAAAGGAAAATGACAGGCTGTTTACAAACGATATGTTGGCGGAAACGGCCATCATTTATGATTTTCGCAGTGCTTTATATACGGATACTCGTCTTTCTGGCCATAAAGACCGTGAAAAAGGAGCTGGATTCCGCGTATTCTTTGATCTGTGTCAGGATATGTGTAACCATCATGTGAATTATAAGGTTCTATACGTGGCCGAAGAGGAGCCGTTGACCATTGATCGCTTAAAAGGAATTAAGAACTTAATTTTGGCGGATAGCATTAAAATGTTGCCGGAAGAATATCAGGTCATCGAAGATTGGGCAGCGCAAGGCGGACGGATTGCAGGTTTCGGAAAACTTCCGAAATGTATGCAAAAATATCGCTTCGGTTATCAAAAGTTTTTCCAGTTTACAGACTGGCTGCGCCAAAGCGGCTTAATGATAGAAGGGCATGGGAACCCCAAAATCGGATTTGCCGTGCAGAAAACTGAAAATGGTAAAGCTATTCATATGGTTAATTACAATCTAAATGCTGTGGATCGTATCATTGCACCCATAGATTGTTTTAGCTTTACTCTTAATGCTATTCCAAGCGAAGTACGAGTATATCCGCTGCCAGGTGAAAAAGCTACGGCTTACATGAATGGCGATGAGCTAGTGGTAGAAAACATAGGGATCTACACAATTGTTGAATTAGTCGATTAAATAAAACAAAAGTCACGGATTGTTTTCCGTGGCTTTTGTTTTTGCATAAAAGGAAACGATGCGCCTTTCCCACTATATTGGCACTATTTTACACTTGGATATACTGCGCCGCCGCGTAGCCGATGATCCCATGCACCTCTACCACATACCAATCCTGCCATTTACCCAATACGGTTACGGTCTCCCCCTTCTGCGCCTGGGTAATGACCTGAGATTGAGTAGAAGGTAGCCGCCGGATATTCAGTGGTGTGGATTGGGTTACTACCGTTCCCTTCCGGGGCGGCTGAGGATCTGCAATAAAGGGAATACCAAAATAGATACATAACCCCTCTACAATATTGGCAGCAATCTTTTGAATATTCCCTTTGATCCAATCGGCATCTTCCTGATTATCGTGATAAGCAATCTCCATTAAGACTGCCGGGGCGTTGGTCTTGGAAAGCTCCACCAGCTTGGTAGTGGGAAGAGCCTTTACCTTATCTGGAGTAGGAGAGATCTTTTTAAAATTTTCCGCCAGGATCTCTGCCGCACGTTTTCCCGGGGTGCTATAGGTGTAGTAATACACGTCGGTCCCCTGCAATTTTCCCGCCAAAGATTCTGGAGCTGCATTAGAATGCAGAGCCAAATGCAGGTCATAATATCCCTCATTGGATTGCTTAATGGCCTGCCCCAATGTCATTCCAATGTGATTCCGCGTAAACCGGATGCCACAGGCTCTAAGATAGGGCTCCATGGCATCTGCCACCTGGTTCATCACTGTTTGTTCATCGCTGCCATTGATGTATTTGTTAAAGGGCTGCAACGAAGGGCTCAAATAAATAGTAGGCATAAGCTTCCGCCTTTCTATAAGAATAATGTGAAAAGAAACCCTATGAAAGGATTTCTGCAAAATAGGATTCCGAAGAAACGCCATTGGGACGAAGATATCGTCCCAATATCAGATGCTCATCTGTTTTGGAGATCTGGTTCATACGGCCTGCGCAGGTAAAAGTTCCACGAAACCCCATCTCCCAAATGATCTCCATTTCCCCATCAGAAATCGCTCCAAAAGGAAACACAAATACGGTAGGGGTGTATCCGGTTTTCTCCTGAAAGCGCTCCTGTAAGCCACCGATATCTTCTTGCAGCAACGTCCGGTACTCCTCCATACTCTCTCCCCAGAGCTTTTGGGTCCCCAATCTTCCTCCTTTGCTGGCATGAAGATCATATGTGTGATTTTGAAACTCCACCAGACCAGAATCCATCATTTCCTGAATCTGCGGCCAAGTAATGTGGGAATAGTTGGCGTGATCATCATCCGCTCCGGTAAATTTGTCGGTACAGTTTCCAATAGGGGCGATAATTAGCTTCATGTTGTACTTTTGCGCCAGTGGATAGGCATACAGGTAATTATTGTAGTATCCATCGTCAAAAGTTAGAAGGATCGGTTTTTCAGGCAGCTCATTCTCTCCGTCCTGCCAACCGAATACCTCCTCCATATGCACCGGTGTGTAGCCATGCTTCTGAAGGTATACCAGATCCTGTTCCAGCTCATTTGGGGAGATTACATACTGCCCCTGGTATTGAGAATCCTTTAAAAGACCGTGGTACATAATAGCAGGCAGGCAGACCGTCTCTTCCTCTTGAGGGGTTACACCAGAAACCACTGCGGCCCTTCCCATGGCCAAAGTGCTTCCCAACACCACTGCTGCCGTTAGTACTATCCCGCACACAACCACCCATTGCTTCCTCCAAAACCTTTTCCGCATAACAAAACAGCCTCCTCCGCCCATGATAAACATAGTCGGGAAAAGGCTGTTTTAGTACTGATTTTTTATAAATTCTTTTGGATACCAGTAGGAATGCAGGCCGGAACCCTGCACAACGGCCCCTGCCGGCACCTGCTGCATTGTATTTTTCACATTGAGCCAGTCGCCGGTGCAGGAAAAAAGACTCAGAACTCCAAAGGTAAAGATGTCTCCTTGTAAGACTGGAAATACCGACCACAAAGCAAGAGGAAGCGCACCCAACATTATGCTGGGAAACAGGCTGACAAATAAAAACCGAGCTTTTGATACCGGAAAGGTGGATACCACTAGCAGCGCCCCATCTCGGGGAGCCAACCAAATCTCACAGGTTGCGGAAAGGGGATAGCACAGGGCATGAAGAAATTCATGGAGCAAAAGACCGGGCAGAAACAGAACTAACCCCACCACGCCAAAGCAATCCCACAAGCCGGGAGGCCCCCACAAAAGCCACCGCGCCAGGATAACAACTACTGCCAGTCCCAAAATCACCGGCAAAAAGCTTCCAGCCTGCCGGTTGAGTTCCGCAAGATTTTCCGGCTCCTGAAAGGGCACGGCCTGCGGGGGAAGCTCTCCTTTGGGCAGCTCTTCTTCCTTGTGATAGATTCCCTTCCAGATAAGCTTCACAGCATTTCTTCCTCTGGGAACTCTACATTTCGGAAAATAAATTCTTCAATATCGTGGAAAACCTCGGCTCGATTGGTCTCGCAGAGAAGCACATGACGAGCCTCCGGATATAGTTTCCATTCTACAGAATGACCGGTTTCCTGTAAATCCCTTACCACCCGCTCTACCCCTTTTCCAAAATCCCCCACTGGATCTTTATCACCAGAGAGTACCAATAGCGGTAGCTTGGGTACCTTTTCGGCCCACTGTTTACCGGCGATTTCCCCTTGTAAAAGTAGAATATCTCGATAAGCGGAGACAGTTAGATCAAAACCACAAAGGGGATCTCCTGTGTACCGATCTACTTCCTTTTCATCCCGGGAAAGCCAGTCATTTGGGGTGCGGTTAGGGGCAAACGCCTTGTTAAACCGCTGGGTGGACAACCGGGCAAAGAGAGGGTCGTGACCTTTTGGTCCCTTTCTCCGTACAATCTGCTCTGCCAATAGACACTGGGATTTCCACATCATACGGTTTGAAATCTCTCCTGTGCCCAAAATCACCGCTGCCGCCAATTCTGAACCAAATCTGGCCAAGTAGGCACGGGTAAGGAAGGAGCCCATACTATGACCCAACAAGATCAAAGGCAATCCAGGATGCTCTTGCTGCAAAATCGTGGACAACTTTTTCATATCCCGTAATAAGTTTTGACAGCCACCTTCTCCAAAATAACCATAAGCGCCACCGGAAACGGAACGGCCATGGCCTAAGTGGTCATTGACTGCCACTACCAGCCCCAGTTCTGCCATATAAGAGGCAAATTCATTATATAAAGCGCTATGTTCCGCCATTCCGTGGGCGATCTGTAAAATACCGCGGATATCCTCTGCATCCTCCGGCTCTGTGATGCGCACCTGTATTCTTTCTCCTTCTAATGTGGAAGCAAAGGAGATATCTTTTCGAATAATGCTGCTGACTGCCATTCCATTCACCCTTTCTATCACACTTATATGAAATGAAAGTTGGCTTTTACATGCATTTTTTACTCTAATCTTATTTATTATAAAATTCTATTTTTTATCTGTCAACGAGCTTGCATTGCCATTCTGTAACTTTTCTATGAATGCCACAACTGCCCCACATTGTCCAGCCCTTCCAGAGAAAAGGGAGGGATAAAGTCCTTTTTCGCGGCAGAGCGCCCCTGCATATAGCCGTCTAAATCCAGAGCAAAAAGGGCATCCCGCACCTTTTCATATTCCCGTTTGGTAATGGTGCGATTGATCTCTGGAAACTCCTCGGCCCTTCCACAGGGCACATACTGGGACATAAGGCTCACCGGATTTTCCGGCAAGTGCTCATGAAGCCATTGAAGCACGGCAATGGAATTTCTGGTGTTTCCCGGCAGAATTAAATGACGCACCAATGTGCCGCTTTTCATCATGCCGTCGTCGGTATACCGGGCAGGGCCGGTCTGGCGAACCATTTCCAAAATAGCCATAGAGGTTCGGGTAAAATAATCCGGCGCACCGGAATATTTCTGTCCCAATTCGTCCGAAGCGTATTTCAAGTCGGGAAGGTAAATATCCACTAAACCTTCTAGCAAGCGCAGAGTTTCTAAAGATTCATACCCGCCGCAGTTATAGACCACTGGTACCGGCAGTTTCTCCATAGAAAGGGCTTCAATAATGGGTAGGGCAAAATGGGTGGGGTTCACCAGGTTGATATTGTGGGCGCCCTGGTCAATGAGCCGCAGAAAAATCTCGTGCAACTCCCGGGGAGTAACCACCTTTCCTACCTCCCGTCGGGTACTGATGCTGTAATTCTGGCAGAACACACATTGCAGAGAACAACCGGTAAAAAACACGGTGCCGCTACCTCTTGTCCCGCTGATGGCTGGCTCCTCCCACTGATGCAAGGCAGCTCTTGCCACTACCGGCAAAGCCCCCATGCGGCAAAAACCGGTTCCCTGTGTTTCATCCCGTCTTGCACCGCAGTTACGAGGACATTGCGTGCAGGATTCTATAACCATCATACCTGCCCTCTTTCGTCCTTGATTTCCAGAAATGCTGCCAGACCGCCGCGTTTTCCAGCAGTCGCCCGATGGGAAAACAACAGGTCGCTATGGCACTGGGTACATACGCCGCCCACAGTAATATGGCTCTCGGGTACTCCTGCCGCAGCCATGACCTGCCGGTTACATTCCCACAAATCCAGCTGATATTTACCGCCCTCTTTTGCAAAGACAAATTTTTCCGGCTGTAGGTGCGTGAGCGCCAGAAATTCCTTTGCCACAGGCTCGTCCACCTCATAACAGCACACACCAATAGAAGGACCGATGGCGGTGTACAGTTCTTCCGGCCGGGTACCAAATTCTTCTGCCATACGCTGGACCATCACCTTACCCATTTGCGCTACCGTTCCCCGCCAGCCGGCATGGGCTAACCCGATGGCGCGGTGTTCTGGATCAATGAAATACAGGGGAACACAGTCTGCGTAATATGTTACCAGCGTAACCCCCGGCTCATTGGTACACAGGCCGTCCACACTCGTCTGATCTTTAGGACGCCAGATGCCCACGCCCCGCTCCTCTTTTCCCACCCGGCGCACGACGGTATGGTGATCCTGTGCAGAAGCAGTCAGGCTCTCAGGTTCAAACCCCACAGCATCGCACAGCCGCCGGTAATTTTCCCGAACATTTTCATCGCTGTCCCCTCGACCAAAACTCAGGTTCATGGTGGAAAACTCCCCGCTGCTCACACCGCCTTTTTTGGTGGAAAAGGCCTGCCGCACC
>CALWVH010000092.1 GCA_944384915.1 uncultured Clostridia bacterium
ATCATAATGGTGGGGACAATAGGACTCGAACCTATGACCCCCTGCTTGTAAGGCAGGTGCTCTAACCAGCTGAGCTATGCCCCCATTTGATGGTGTCGCACTCACCAGCGACGTTGTCTATGATACACCATCCGAAGACAAATGTCAACACCTTTTTCAAAATTTTTTTAATTTTTTTTCGTGGCGGCATTGCGGGCGATTTCTTCCAGCTCTTCCACCGAAAAACGGTATTTCTTTCCGCAATACTGGCAGGAGGCTTCCGCATAGCCATCTTCCCCAGCCAAAGAGGCAATTTCATTTTGGGGTAGGGTAGAGAGAGCACGGATCACTTTTTCTCGGCTACAGGTACACACATACTTCACTTGGTATTCGTCCAAGATCTCCATTTCAAATCCATCCAGGGCCTTGGCGCAAATATCCTCCATGGTCATTCCCTTGGCCAACATAGTGGTAACCGGCTCCAGCATACGCACGTTTTCCTCCAGGCGATCAATAGCGGCATTATCCGCCCCAGGAAGCACCTGAATGAGTAGACCGCCGGAAAGCATAGAGAGATGGCTTTCCTTGTCCACCAGCACGCCCAGAGCGCATACAGTGGGTATCTGTTCGCTGATAGCATAGTAAGCCGTAATATCTTCCGCGATTTCGCCCGTAGAAAGACGCACCTGGCCCACATAGGGTTCACCCTCCCCTAAGTCCCTAATGACCATTAAAAGGCCGTCACGGCCCACTCCAACTCCTACATCCAGCTTTCCATTAGGTTTCCGGGGCAATTCTACTTCCGGGTGCTCCACGTACCCACGCACATTACCATGGCTATCTGCAATAGCCACCACACTCCCCAGAGGGCCTCCCCCGTTTATTTTCATGGTCAGGGAAGCTTCTTCCTTTTTCAGCATAGCCCCCATCAAAGAAGCGCCGCTGAGCAACCGGCCCAGTGCAGCTGTGGCTGTCGCGCTGGTATGGTGCAGTTCCTGCGCGATTGCTACAATTTCAGTGGTATCCACTGCGGCAGCCATCAAGGAGCCGTCGCTGGTAATACAACGTATCATTCGATCCATAAGGTATTCCTCTTTCTTTTGGAATAAAATTTCAGAGACCGGTACCATTTTCAGGCACCGGCCCCCATTCTTGTTTATTTTCTTATATTTTTTCCGCTACAAAAACAGCTCGCTGGCAATCCTCCTCTGGAGGCTCCAAAGTAAGATCTCCATAAATGGCCTTTACCTTTAATCCCGCCTCCAAAAGCATTTGAGAGAGGGTCTCCAAAGGATAAGCACGCTCGGAAAAATGTTCGCTGCTGCGGTAATATGCCGCCCCATCTCGATGGAAAAAGTCCAGTGAGATCTTTACCACATCATTTTTTTCCTCCAGGGTATTCTGCCATACGCAAAATACATCCTGGGTATCATAAACGAAAGTCTGGTTAGCCAATACTTTCCGGTGCTTATAGGGGGTATTGACATCAAACACAAATAATGCACCTGGATTCATAAACAGGGACACTTTGCGGAAAGCCTTCTCCAGCTCTTTTTCTGAAACGATATGGTTCAGGCTATCCAGCATACACACCACTGTATCTACCGTGCCGTACAGATCCAGATTCTGCATCTTCTGACACAAAAACAGCAGGGAAAGCTCCTCTTCTGCTGCCTTACGCTGGGCTTCCGACAACATCTCCATAGAGCCGTCCACCCCGTATACATCAAAGCCTCGTTTGGCCAACTCAATGGTCAGGCTTCCGGTACCACATGCCAGGTCCAAAGTCAGCCCTGGAGCGTGATCCCAATGCTTTAAAATTTGACAAAAATATTCTGCCCGCCGGGCATACTCCACGTTTTTCGTCAGACTGTCATAATATTGGGCAAAAGCGCCATAGGCTCCCATCAGTCCTGTTTCTCCTTTTTATCCTCTTCTTCCAGCCGGCCAAATACCAGTTCATACCCATCACAGCCATAATTCAAAGAACGGTTTACACGGGAAATCGTGGCGGTAGACGCACCGGTCTCTGCAACGATCTCACTATACACCCGCTTTGTACTGAGCATATGGGCCACTACCAGCCGCTGGGACATAGCTTTTAATTCTGGAACTGTGCAAAGGTCTTCAAAAAAGTTATAGCACTCGTCCACTGTTTTCAAAGATAAAATGGAACGGAACAGAAAATCCATATTCTTATCCTGCAATTTTGAATTCAAATCCATCACCCTTTACTCCAAATTCAACACTGCCAGAATGCCGCTTTCCTTTCCGGCAGCAGGTGTTCGCTTTTTCTGAATAAAATAGTAGCACAGAAAAGCCAAAAAGTAAAGCGAGGAAATCAAATATTTGACAATATTTCCAAACTTTCATTTCCGGTATCGATGATACAGGCGTTTTCTATATGGCTTCGAAGTTCCTCAACCCCTTCTCCTGTTTGAGAAGAAAAAGGCAATACCTGAATATCTGTTTCGGAAAAAAGCTCCTGATAATAGGCGAGTTGGGCGTTTCGCTGGGTTTTGTTCAGCTTATCCGCCTTAGTGCATACCGCAATAAATGGAATCTCGTTTTCCAACAGAAAGTTTACCATTCCCCGGTCGTCCTCGGTGGGAGCATGGCGCATATCCAAAAGCTGTACCACCAGGCGGATATTCCGCTTTTGCGCAAAATATCCCTCTACCAGCTCGGCCCAACGCCGCTTTTCCGACTGGGAAACCTTGGCGTATCCATAACCGGGCAAATCCACCAACCGGCAATCCGGCAAACGGAAAAAATTGATGGTAGCAGTTTTTCCCGGCGTGGCGCTGACCCGGGCCAGCGCCTTCCGGTTGACTAATTTATTGAGAAGAGAAGACTTGCCCACGTTGGATTTGCCGGAAAACACGATCTCCGGCAAATCCGATTTGGGAAGCTGGGATGCCTTTCCTGCGGCAGATTCAAAAGAAACCTGCTGAAAATTCATAGCGCTTCCTCCTTTACTGCGGCATTGCCACAGGCTGTGCCGTATGGGAAGTATCGGCAGCAGGCTGTGCAGCCAGTTCACCAGAGGATTCCCCTCTACCTGGTTCCATAGGCTTTGCCGGTCTGGGACGCTGCACCAGCGCAGCCTCCAATACCTGCTCCACCCGCTTCATAGGCTTAAATTCCAGATGAGCTTTCACGGTCTCATCCACTTCTGCCAGATCTGGCTCATTTTCAGCCGGGAACAGTACGGTCTTGATACCGGAACGATACGCTGCCATGGTCTTTTCCCGCAGGCCGCCAATGGGCAGCACCCGTCCCCGCAGGGTGATCTCTCCGGTCATAGCCACCGTGTGGTCCACCGGGATTCCTGTAAGGGCGGAAGTAATGGCGGTGGCCATAGCAATACCCGCAGAGGGCCCGTCCTTGGGAATAGCGCCCTCGGGGCAATGGATATGGATATCCTTCTTCTGGTAGAAATCTGGAGCGATTCCCAGTTCCTTGACGCGGCAACGAATACAGCTGATGGCAGTTCGGGCAGATTCCTTCATCACATCGCCCAAAGAACCGGTCAGTTCGATCTTGCCGGTACCTTCCATCACTGCCACTTCGATAGGCAGCATCTCTCCCCCTACGCTGGTCCAAGCCAGGCCGTTTACCAGGCCCACTTCATCTTCCTTATCTAGGGCGTCCATTTTAAAACGTCTCGGCCCCAGATAGCCTTCCAGCTTATCAGGTGTAACGGAGATCTTCAGAGGTTCTTCCCCGGTGTAAGTAACCACTTCCTTGGCCATCTTCCGGCACAAAGCACCGATGGTCCGCTCCAATGTACGCACTCCGGCCTCTCGGGTATACCCGTCGATCAGCTCATGGACAGCAGCATGGGTGATCTTCATCCGTCTGCCATCCAGCCCATGCTTTTTCATCTGCTTGGGAATCAGGTGTTTCGTCGCAATATGGAATTTTTCCTCGTGGGTATAGCTGGGCAGCTCAATGACATCCATACGGTCATATAGCGGGCCGGGGATGGTAGAAGCATCATTGGCAGTGGTCAAAAACAGCACCTGGCTCAAATCAAAGGGCATATCCAGATAGTGGTCGTGGAACGCGGAATTCTGCTCGGAATCCAGCACTTCCAACAATGCAGAAGCAGGGTCGCCCCGCATATCCTTACCCAGTTTATCGATCTCATCCAGCAGGATCAAGGGGTTACGGGTACCAGCCTGCTTTAAAGCAGAGATAATACGGCCCGGCATTGCTCCAATGTACGTTTTACGATGTCCTACAATATCGGAATCATCCCGGACGCCGCCCAGGGATACCCGGACATATTTGCGTCCGATAGCATGGGCAATGGATCTGGCAATAGAGGTCTTACCTACGCCGGGAGGGCCCACCAGACAAATAATCTGGCCTGTAGGCTCCTGAGTCAGCTTTCGTACTGCAAGGGTTTCCAGTATACGATCCTTGACCTTTTTCAGGCCGTAGTGGTCGCGATCCAGTACCCTTTGGGCTTTTTGAATGTCGATATGTTCTTTGCTCAGAGTATTCCACGGCAGCTCCAGACAGGTTTCCAGATATCCACGGATTACGCTGGCTTCATGAGAGCCAAAAGGCATCTTAAACAGCCGGTCGCATTCCTTCAGGAGCTTGTCCTCCTGAAGCTGCGGCAGTCCCAATGCCAGAATCCGCATCCGGAACTCTTCGGCCTCTTCCTGCGGATTATCGTCCTCCCCCAGTTCCTCAGAGATAGCACGCATCTGCTCCCGCAGATAGTAATTCCGTTGGTTCTCATCCATCTGAGCTTTGGCTTTTTCATTGATCTCTGCCTCAATGGCCATGATCTTGATTTCTTCTCGGAGGATCTCCGTCAAACGGCGCAGACGGTGAACTGGATGCAGTTCCGAAAGGATCTCCTGCTTCAGCTCATAATCCAGCGGGATATTGGAGGCGATAAAGTCCGCCAGTTCTCCGCAATCCTTTTCCTGGATCACCCGCATAATGATATCCGGGGGAACATGGCGGTAATTGCGGATGTATTCTTCAAAAAGATTCTGGGCGCTGCGGATCAATGCCTCTGACCGGGGAGAAGGCCGGTATTCTTCTGAAAACACCTTTTCCACCTGTGCCTGTAGATAAGGCTCCCGGCGCAGCATACTGCTGGCAACGGCGCGATACAGCCCTTCTACATAGATACGTACACCTTCCTCGGAATGGTGCAGCACCTGCTTGATACGGGCCACCACGCCCACATGATACAGGTCGTCTGGTGCAGGATCATCCTCACTGAGATCCTTTTGAGCTACCAGAAAGACCTGCTGATTCTGTTCCATAGCTGCCTGCAATGCTGCAATGGACTTTTTGCGTCCTACATCAAATTGCAGCATCATTTCCGGAAAAATCACCAGTCCCCGCAATGCCAGCGCGGGCATCTGGCTGCCGGAAACAGCCTGTACTTTTTCTGTATTACTCATCAGTTATGTCCTTTCTTTTATCAGGCGCTGGCAATTCGTGCAACTGTCTGGCCTGAAAAAAGGCCGCCGCAAAGCAGGGCTCCCCTGTTTGCAGCAGCCTTCCCTATCAGGATGCAGAATTTCTGCGGCCATTCTTTGACTGCGGACCGGAAATTTTGATCTTTACCGGCTTGCGGTCGGGGTTATAGGTGATCTCCGGCTCTTTTCCGCTTTTTACGGTATCAGCGGTAATGACCACCTTTTCAATGGTATAGTCGCTGGGAACATGGAACATCAGGTTTGTAAGAACCTCTTCCATCAACGCACGCAAACCACGGGCGCCGGTCTTCCGCTCCAACGTCTTTTCCGCAATCGCTTCCAGCGCGCCCTGTGTGAATTCCAAATCCACCTTGTCAAGCTGGAACAGCTTTTTATACTGGCTTACCAGACTGTTCTTAGGTTCGGTAAGGATTCGCACCAGCGCTTCCTTATCCAGACCATCCAGCGCGGTAATCACCGGCAGACGGCCTACCAGCTCGGGAATCAAGCCGAATTTCACCAGATCGTGAGGGATGACGTCTGCCATCCAAGAGGTGGAATCCAGTTCTTTCCGGCTGTGTACCTCAGCGCCAAAGCCTAAGGAGGAAGAAGAAGTGCGCTTTTCCACTACCTTCTCCAAACCATCAAAGGCTCCGCCGCAGATAAACAGGATATTGGCGGTATTGATCTGGATAAATTCCTGCTGGGGATGCTTACGTCCACCCTGGGGAGGCACGTTTGCCACAGTGCCTTCCAGAATCTTCAGCAGGGCCTGCTGTACACCCTCTCCGCTGACGTCACGGGTAATAGAGGGGTTTTCAGATTTTCTTGCGATCTTATCGATCTCATCCACATAGATAATACCGCGTTCTGCACGCTCTACATCAAAATCAGCAGCCTGGATGAGCCGGAGCAGAATGTTTTCCACATCCTCGCCCACATAACCGGCTTCTGTCAAGGTAGTGGCGTCAGCAATAGCAAAGGGGACATCCAACATTCTGGCCAGTGTTTGCGCCAGGAATGTTTTACCTACACCGGTGGGACCCAGCAAAAGCACATTGCTCTTGTTGATCTCTACCCCTTCGTCTCCGTAATAGATTCGCTTATAATGATTGTACACGGCTACCGACAGGGCGATTTTAGCCCGGTCCTGACCGATCACATATTCATCCAGCATCTGTTTGATTTCTACCGGCTTGGGAAGCACGATAGAAGCCGGGGCATTTCTTTTTGCAGGAAGTGCGCGGCTCTCTTCTTCCAAAATAGAGCTGCACAATTCAATACAGGAATCACAAATATATACGCCCGGTCCGGCGATCAGGCGGCGTGCCTGACTTTGCGGCTTTCCGCAAAAGGAACAGCAAATGTCTCTGTCCTGCGTCTCGTCGTTTGCCATTTCATCACCATCCAAATTATCTGTTGTAGATCACTTTGTCGATCAGGCCATATTCCAAAGCCTGCTCCGCAGTCATAAAGTTGTCCCGCTCCGTGTCTCTTTCCACGACTTCGATAGGCTGACCGGTCTTTTCTGCCAAAATAGCGTTGAGCCGCTTCTTGGTAGCAATGATGTGATCGGCATGAATCCGAATATCCGTCGCCTGACCCTGAGCGCCGCCGCTGGGCTGATGGATCATAATATCGCTGTTGGGCAGAGCAAAACGCTTGCCCTTAGCGCCAGCAGCCAGAAGGAATGCGCCCATGCTGGCAGCCATACCCATGCAGATGGTGGAAACATCGCACTTGATATACTGCATGGTGTCGTAAATAGACAGGCCGGCCGTCACGGAACCACCGGGGCTGTTGATATACAGGCTGATATCCTTCTCCGGGTCCTGGCCTTCCAGATACAGCAGCTGAGCCACCACCAAGCTGGCAGTAACGTTGTTCACTTCATCGGTAAGCATAATGATCCGGTCGTTCAGCAGCCGAGAATAGATGTCATAAGAACGCTCTCCACGGCTGGTCTGTTCAATTACATAAGGTACTAAACTGCTCATCTTCAATCTCCTTTCCGAAAACCTTCGGCTGAAAATTCCCAAGGAACATCCTGAGAAGTGTATTCTGCCACCTCAGAAAAGATTCCTCTGAAATCTGTTTTTGCCCGCCATCCTGTTTTGTGACGGCGGGCAAAACATGACGGAATCAATACAGCGCCAAATTCAGCTTTGCCATTCTTTGGCAGTATTATTCCTGTACTCTCTATATTTTATAAGGCCTAGGAAAGATTATTCCTCAGTCTTTACGGAAGCGTTGTCGCGGACAATGCCCATGGCCTTCTCCACAGCGATATCCAGAGACAGATCTTCTTTAGCCACAAAGCCCTTGATCTGGTCCACTTCCATCTGATACACATTGGCCATCTTAGCATATTCGGCCTCGATCTCCTCGTCGGTGGGAACAATGTTCTCCAGCTCAGCGATTTTCTCCAGAGCCAGACGAACCTTCACCTGACGCTCAGCCTGGGGTTTGAAGGAATCGCGAATGCCCTGCTCGTCCATGCCGGTGTACTTCAGGTAGGTCTTCAGATCCAGGCCCTGAGACTGGAGGCGATAGCTGAACTCACGGATGTCGTCGTTGATGCGGTTCTGATACATAGCCTCGGGAATCTCACCCTCCAGCTTCTCTACCAGAGCGTCGATGAGCTGGTTGTCCACAGCGTCGTCGGCCTGCTTCTGACGGGAAGCAGTGAGCTTCTCCTTCACATCGGCACGGTAAGCCTCAACGGTATCGAACTCGCTGATATCCTTAATGAAATCATCGTCGATATCCGGCAGCTCCTTAGCCTTGATCTCGTGCAGCTTGATCTTGAACACAGCGGGCTTGCCCTTCAGCTCTTCAGCATGGTACTCCTCGGGGAAAGTCACGTTCACATCGAACTCATCGCCGGTGTTGTGGCCTACCACCTGATCCTCAAAGCCGGGGATAAACTGGCCGGAGCCCAGAGTCAGGTTGAAGTTTTCAGCTTTGCCGCCTTCAAAAGCAACGCCGTCCACATAGCCGTCAAAATCGATCTCCACGGTATCGCCGTTCTGAGCAGCGCGATCCTCAACGGTCACCATACGGGAGTTGCGGTCCTGCACCTTGGTCAGCTCAGCATCCACGTCCTCTTCGGTCACTTCTACAGGCTTCTTGGTCACTTCCACGCCCTTGTAGCCGTCGATGGAAACCTCGGGATAAGTAGTAATGGTCACCTTGAATACCAGATCCTTGCCCTTGCCGGATTCCAGCAGATCAAAACCGATTCTATCCTCGATCATTCTCAGTCCGGCTTCCTTTACAGCGCCTTCCAGAGCGGAGGGATAGACCATGTTGATGGCGTCCTCATAGAACACCTGCTCACCATAATATTTTTCAACAAAAGCACGGGGGGCCTTGCCCTTACGGAAGCCCGGGATCGTGATCTTTTTGCTTTCTTTCTTAAATACCTTGGCAACCGCATTCTCAAACTCGTCAGCAGGCACTGCAATGGTAAGCTCGTAGCGGTTGGTATCAACCTTATTGGATGATTTCAGACTCATGTTTATCTTCCTCCTGCAAAATTTGCAAATTATCTTGGTTATTATAGCACAGGCTTTCG
>CALWVH010000093.1 GCA_944384915.1 uncultured Clostridia bacterium
AAAAAGCCCGCAAACCCGCATGAATACTAAGAAAAATGTGCCTGACAGTAAAATCAGGCACATAATCTGGTGGAGGAGGATGGATTCGAACCATCGAAGCGAGACGCAACAGATTTACAGTCTGCCCCCTTTGGCCACTCGGGAACTCCTCCATATTTAATTTCCAATCGCCTTACAGCAATCACAAAAAAGTGGAGCTGGTGGACGGATTCGAACCCCCGACCTGCTGATTACAAATCAGCTGCTCTACCAGCTGAGCTACACCAGCACGGTTAAGGCGCTTGTTTATTATACCTTTTGATTCGCGGTTTGTCAACCCCTTTTTTACAAAAATTTGTTTTATTAACATCTAGAGTCTCTTCCTTCTAAATTCACTAGGGGTAATTCCCACTTTTTCTTTAAACTGGCGGCAAAAATAGGTATCTGAGGAATATCCGCATAATTCGGCGATTTCTTCTATTGTCTTTTCGCTATAGGCTAGTAAGGTACAAGCCTTTTTTATACGCAAGTCTATTTGATACTGTTTGAGAGGCATTCCTGTGGCAGATATTAAAAGGCGGTTGATGCTATTTTTGTGATAAGAAAATTTTCGTGATAATTCCGAATGAGGAATCTCCTGATTCCAATGGCTATGGATATATTCCAGTATAGTCGAAACTATACTTTCTCTTTTAAACTCCTCGTTTTGAAAAATCCTCATTAAACGTAAAATCAATGTTGTAAGAAGTTGATCGCATACCCATTCGCTATCCGTCATCCCATAGGTATATTCATGGATCATTTCTCGGATAACCGAAATCAAAAAAGGGTCGAATAATATATTTCCTACAGGCAGCAAGTGTTTTTCTATCTTCACATGGTCACAACAAAACTCTATGCCGGAAAGTAGAAATGGTTCCTTTGTGTCTGCAAGAATCATATTACCCTTTCCAGCAGGACAATAAAAAATATCTCCCATAGACGCTTGATATATTGTATCTCCAATCTGATAGGCACCCTTTCCACTGTGTACATAAAGTAGATACTGACAGGAAAGCACTCTCATCCCCGTACAAAACCCCGGATCGCATTGGTATAAATTGATCACCTGCATTTTACACTTCAGTTTCATTCTTCTCACCTCTATCATGGTGCATTTGTATAACGAGATGTATCGATCGTGTAATGTAAATTTAGCACCCAAACGATATAATAAACCCATCAGACTATAGACTATAGGAAAGGCGGTATTATCATGAATTCTATTATCCATAAATCAACAGAATCTCTTTCTTGCAAAGAAAGAGTAAAACGCACCTTTGCTTTTGAAAAAACAGATCGGGTCACTATTGGATATGACACCAATGCGGCAGTCCATCACCGGCTGTGCCAGACATTGGGTATCGTCGATGATAACCTTATGGCGCTTTATAAAATTTTAGGGGTAGATTATTGTGGGATTGGAGCCCCCTATACTGGTCCCCTAATTTACCCGGAAATTCCTGAACGCGTACGAAATCCGGAAAACGGCGCGGTAATGCGTTACATAGAAAATGAATTTGGGGCGTACTATGATTATTGCGATTTTCCGCTAAAGGATGCAGAAAGCGAGAAAATCGCCGCCTACCCTTTTCCCTCACCTGATGATTATGATTATGACGCCGCTTTAGACCAGCTTCAAGCAGTTACCCAGGAAGGGTTTGCCTCTTATGTAGGAAGCCCAGGGCTGGGAGATATCCTAAATACCACCGGCATGATCATGGGGGTAGAGGACGCTCTGGTTAACTGTATGACGGAAGACGAGGCAACCTTGAAGATGATCGATCGCAGGCTTGCGATGCAGCTGGAAGTGACGGAGCGCATTTTGGAAAAAGCAAAGGGTAATATTGATTTTATGTGGATGGGAGAAGACCTTGGAACACAACGCTCTCCTATTATCAGCATGGATATGTATCAGAAAGTCCTGCGTCCTCGCCATCAGAAATTTATCGATTTGGCTAAGGCCTATGATATCCCCGTATTGATCCATACCTGCGGCTATTCTAGCTGGGTCTATGAGACTTTTATCCAAATGGGGGTCACCGGGGTAGATACTCTACAGTCAGAGGCAAAGGATATGTCTCCTCAATACCTGGCGGAACATTTTGGTGGACGCCTTGCCTTCCGCGGCTGTATTTCCACTGCCGAACCGCTAGCATACGGCACCCCGGAAGAAGTGGAGTCTGTCTGTCGGGAAACTCTGGAGACCCTTATGCCTTATGGCGGTTATCATTTTGCCCCCACCCATCAAATTCAGGATAATACGCCAGTAGAAAATATCATCGCCATGTATCAAACCGCACATACCTACGGGCGGTATCGCTGAAAAAAATTTGATTTTAAAAGAGGTGCTGTAAAATATTTCTACAGCACCTCTTTTCTTTTTTCTCATCAGGCGTCTGCCGGAAAGCAAATCCCACATTGCTGCCGGATAGTATCCAGCACCTGCATTTCCAAACGAGAATCCTCCTGAGCCCGGAATAAACGCCCCGGGTCTCGCTTTCCCTGTATCCAATCCGCCCAGCAGGCAGCCTCATACTCCATATTGTTATCAGAAGGCTGCACCGACAACTCCCGGGGAGCTTCTCCCCGTAAATACAGCGTCATACGCCGGGTTTGGGAAAGTTTATCAATAACCAGAGAGCCGTTTTCTCCCTGAATTTCGCTGGGAATACGGCTATCGGAAATTTTGGAATATAAAAGCTGAACCTGCATCCCATCATATCCGGCAATAGCTGCACCAGCCCCATCAACCCCGTTTTCCAGAAACACCGCCTGCGCCTGCAAACTGCGGGGCGGGCCGAACAGGTGCACCATAGGATACACACAGTATACACCAATATCCATCAAAGAGCCGTTGGAAAGCTCCGGTTTAAAGGCATTTTCGATAATTCCTTTTTTATAGTTGTCATATCGGGAGGAGTACTGGCAAAAACTGAAGGACGCCTGCCGAATCTTTCCTAGCAAGGGAAGGGCTTCTTCCAGCACCTCCATTTCGGGGGTAAAGGCGGAGCGCATGGCTTCAAAAAAGATTACACCGTTGCGTCGGGCGACTTCCAGCATTTTTTCGTATTCCATTACATTGGAAGCAATGGGTTTTTCGCATAACACGTGCTTGCCTGCTTCCATCATCTGAATGGACTGCTCACAATGGCAGCAATTGGGGCTAGCGATATATACCGCTTGAATCTCCGGGTCCTCTGCCAGGGTTTGCAGGGAATCATAGAACCGAACCGCACCATGTTTTTGCCCGAACTCCTTTGCCCGCTCCATACTCCGGGAATAAACGCCTGTCAGGCGCAATTCCGGCGTTTTCGCTGCTGCCTCCAAAAAGGTTTCCACGATCTTTCCGGTTCCAATTATCGCATACGATATCATGCCTGCCACTCCTTTTGGTATATTTCTCCCTTATTCCGCGACTTCTACCTCCAAAACCGTATCTACCGCGTCGGGCAAAATGGGATTCGTGCCCAAATCAGCAAACACCACATCAGGATAGTCGCTGTGCATCCATGCATGGGACACCGGCACTTCCCGTCCGGTAGCCAGCATCCGGATCTTCTTCACCGTTTCTGGCTTGATCCCAGGCAGAGGCATGGGGCCAATGCTATTTTCAAATACATGATAATACAACAAGTTTCCATTGCGGGTAATGCGGCCACAATCCGGCTTGGGGATACCTGCCATACCACAACCATAAATAGACGCGCTATTTTTCTTCATCCAACGGCCAATTTCCGCCAGAATATGCAGGGATTCCTCAGGAATATTACCCTTTGCATCCGGGCCCACATTAAGCAACATATTACCGCCCTTGGAAACACACTCCACCAGCTTCTTGATAAGCATAGGAGCCGGTTTAAACTCTACATCCGTACCGCAATAACCCCAATGGTTATTCATGGTAAAGCAGGCCTCCCAAGCAAGGGGATTGCCCTGTACATCTCGGATTCCTTCCGGCGGGATGATCTGTTCCGGGCTGACAAAGTCGCCATGATAGGGGGTAGGATTGCACTCATACAAAGAACCGAAACCTTCACCGGAGCACTCCAACCGATTATCAATAATCACATCTGGCTGGAGGGAACGTACCATGGTGATAAGTTCAGTAGCCTTCCATGCCTCTCCCCGCAGGTTGTCATAGGAAAAATCGAACCACAGAACATCAATCTTACCATAGTTAGAGCAGAGTTCCCGCACTTGCTCATGCATATAAGTTAGGTACCGATCAAAATTCCGGTTCTCATTGCTGCACTCCGGATGGTTGCGCATAGGATGCTGCCGGTCTCCGTAATGGGGGAAATCTTCATGATACCAGTCAATAATAGAATAATACAGGCCCACTTTTAGCCCTTCTGCCCGCACTGCGTCCACATACTCCCGGATCAGGTCCCGGCCTGCCTTGGTATTGGGGGCTTTAAAATCTGTGGTCTGGGTATCCCACAGGCAGAAACCATCATGATGTTTAGCGGTGAGCACCACATACTTCATGCCGGCGTCCTTAGCAGCCTTAGCCCACTTTTGGGGATCATAATCTACCGGATCGAACTCCTCAAAATACTGCATGTAGTCTTCCTTGGAAATCTCCTCCGTGCTACGCACCCATTCCCCTCTCGCAGGGATGGCATATAGTCCCCAGTGGATAAACATACCGAACCGATCGTGGAGATACCACTCCATGCGCTTGTTATAAGCTTCTCTGTCGAACATACAACTTCCTCCTATTTTTGTTGCTCTAAAAAAGCGCCGCGGAACTCCGCAGCGCCCGTTTCGCTTTTATTATAGACAGACCATTTTCCATTGTCAACGGAAAAACCAGCGTTTTTTCACAAACTACAGGAAACATTCCCACACGCCCAAAAGAAGCATCAGCACACCGGAAAGTGCCTCCATTCCCCGGCCACTATCCTTTTTCCGACGCTTTCTTCCCAAAAAATTCCCGCTATATAGCAAAACCAGGCTAACGCCAAATACTGCCCCACAGGCAGGCAGAAGCCCCAGGCCTACCGCTCCCGCTCCTAACCCCAGCCCTACATTATTAAGGGCTAACGCACCTCCCAATGCCAGGGATTCTTTCCAGTCGATATGCCGGGACCCATCTTTGTCAAACTGCTCCGGGTGGCGGCTGGGCCACTGTTCCTCCCCAGCCGGTTCCCTGCGATTCTTCCACACATTCCACAAGCATCCAATGCCAAGTCCCATCATAACGGTGCTGCCCAAAAACCGGGCGAAATCCAGAGGGAGAAAGCAGAGAAGACTTTGTCCCAACGCCATAGCCAGCGCTGTTCCCGCCATCACCAGCGAACTGATGAGCACACCGGCTTCCAGCCGGATACGGATGCCCCGCATCCCATAAGCAAGGCCGATGACCAGATTATCCAGATTGCCGGAGAGTGCAAACAGTATCAGAGACAAAACCGCCATGAGGGTCCCCCTTCCAGAACGCTTCTGGTATCAGGGTATTCCTCATGGCGGTTTTGTGTGAAAAGCGGGAATTATAGAGCCGTCTTGCGGAACCGCACAAACCCCAGTGCGGTCAAAATGGCGGCGATACCGCCCCAGACTAATAGAGAAACCCCCTCAAAATGGGGCAGTATGGAGAACAGGAAGAGCCTCTCCTGCAAAAAGTGTCCTGCCTGTAAAAACAGACCAATGGGACTGCCGGTGAGGAACAAAGAATACCGCAGTTCCGGTACCATCTGAATCATCCCCAATAGCAGCAGGGAAACGCCAACAGAAATTGCGGAACCGGCATAAAAGCTCTTGGTAAGGAGCATGGATGCACAGAAAATCAGTGTCATAATGAGCACAGCTCCCAATCCCACGCCCAGTTGGAACCACCAGTAGCCACCAATGGTAATGGCAAACCGTGGGATCGTGCTGTTGCCAAAATACACCATAGAAGCCAACGGCACATTCCAGTACAAATCCAGCCGGAACAGGAAAACACAAAAAATTGTCATAATCAGATACAAAAGAATATAGACACCTGCTGAAACCACCAACACCGCCAGCAGTTTTCGCCAAACCAGCCTTCTGCCCGTTTTTCCGGTATACACCATCTCCTGAAGGTTGTTCATCAGGCTGCCGCCAAGGCTCCGGGCGGCGGCGATTCCCGCTAGCACAAAGGCAACGCCCCACAAAAAGCCCAGCGGGCCATTAGTCGCAAACTGAAAATGGAACCATTCGCTGTTGTCAGACCCACTCATTCCAACAGGAAGCATCTGGTGGTTTTCCCCATTTTCCTTGATTTCCTCCACCCGCTCATCCAAATTCGCATAACCATTTAAAAGCAGCTCCTCCTTCCATTTTGGGAAAGAGGATTCTTCCATGATGTTTTTGCCCCATTCCTTCATATTGTAAAGTTCAGGGTCCAGAGAATTGGCCTTGGGAATTTCCAACGTATAGCCTAATATATCCATATAGCTCAGCACATTCCAATAGGCCTTTTCCTCCTCACTGGTTTTGCCTTCGCTCATTTCCTGTAATTTCTCATTGAATTTGGTAGGCTCCCCGTTATAATAGGCTCTTACTTCTTCTGCGGTAATCGTATCCAAGC
>CALWVH010000094.1 GCA_944384915.1 uncultured Clostridia bacterium
TGGAGGACCAGCTGCTGGATAATATGGATTTGGAGCGGGAACGGGGCATTACCATCAAGGCCCACGCCGTGACGCTGGTCTATCGGGCACAGGATGGGGAGGATTATGTCTTTAACCTCATCGACACTCCGGGCCATGTGGACTTTAACTATGAGGTGTCCCGTTCGCTGGCAGCCTGTGAGGGCGCCGTGCTGGTAGTGGACGCTTCTCAGGGCATTGAAGCCCAGACGCTGGCTAACACCTATCTGGCAGTGGACGCCGGATTGGAGCTGGTGCCCGTCATCAATAAAATCGACCTGCCCAGCGCTGACCCGGATCGGGTAGCTAATGAAGTGGAGGATGTCATTGGCATTCCCGCTCAGGACGCGCCCCGGATTTCCGCAAAACAGGGCATCAATATCGATCAGGTCATGGAACGCATTGTGCAGGATGTGCCCGCTCCCACCGGTGACCCGGAGGCTCCCCTGCAGGCGCTGATTTTTGACTCCTATTATGATGCCTATAAGGGCGTCATTGTTTATGTCCGCATTAAGGAAGGCTGTGTCCATCCCGGCGACACCATCCGCATGATGGCGGTGGGCAGTGAGTTTACCGTGGTGGAATGCGGCTATCTTCGGGCTACCTCTCTGGAACCGGCTTCGGAGCTGTCCGCCGGTGAAGTGGGCTATATTGCCGCTTCCATTAAAAATGTCCGGGAAGCCCGGGTCGGCGATACCGTCACCCTGGCAAGCCGTCCGGCAGCCGAGCCCCTTCCCGGTTACCGTGCCGTACAGCCCATGGTGTTCTGCGGTATTTATCCGGCAGACGGCGCCCACTACAGCGATTTGCGGGACGCGCTGGAAAAACTCCAGCTCAATGATGCAGCTCTGACCTTTGAGCCGGAAACCTCCATTGCCTTGGGCTTTGGTTTCCGCTGCGGTTTTCTGGGGCTGCTCCATATGGAGATTTTACAGGAGCGGTTGGAACGGGAATACAATCTGGATCTGGTCACCACGGCCCCCAGTGTGGTCTATCACATCACCAAAACCGACGGGGAAACGATTGCCGTGGACAATCCCACCAATTACCCCGACCCGACGCTGATTGCCAAGGCGGAGGAGCCTATGGCGGAAGCCCATATTTATTCCCCCAGCGAGTATGTGGGCAGTATTATGGAACTGTGTCAGGAGCGCCGCGGCGTTTTCCGGGATATGAAATATCTGGATGCAGACCGGGTGGACATCCACTATGAGCTGCCTCTGAACGAGATTATCTATGACTTCTTCGATGCGCTGAAATCCCGCACTCGGGGATATGCGTCCTTTGACTATGAGCTGATGGGCTATCAGAAATCCAATCTGGTGAAGCTGGATATCATGCTCAACGGCGAAGTGGTGGACGCCCTGTCCTTCATCATCCACGCGGACAAGGCCTATGGCCGCGCCCGGAAAATGGCGGAAAAACTGGCGGAGAAGATTCCGCGCCAGCTGTTTGAAGTGCCCATTCAGGCCTGTATCGGCGGCCGGATTATTGCCCGGGAAACGGTTCGGGCTCTTCGGAAGGACGTTCTGGCCAAGTGCTATGGCGGCGATATTACCCGAAAGAAGAAGCTGCTGGAAAAGCAGAAAGAAGGCAAGAAGCGGATGCGCCAGCTGGGCACGGTAGAGGTGCCCCAGGAAGCCTTTATGAGCGTTTTGAAGCTGGACGAGTAACTCGCCCTGATGGGCTGGAGCTGTAACAGAACCAATTAGCAAAAGAACGTATGAGGGGAAACTCCCATGGTGGGGTTCTCCTCTGACTGTTTCTTTAACGGCAAGAAATGGGATAGGGAGGCGTAAGGAATGAATACAGTGGAAAAATGGGGGCTGTTTGAAGTCTCCGCCAAGGGAAAAACCGACGGCAACCCCTTTACCGATTACACTATTCACGGGGTGTTTCGTGGAGCCAATGAAACGGTAGAAGCAGACGGCTTTTATGACGGCGACGGCATTTACCGGGTGCGCTTTATGCCCTCCTTTACCGGTGCTTATACCTATGAAATCACCGGCTCCTTTTCAGACCAAACCCTGACGGGGACATTTACCGTGACTCCCCCCACACAGGGCAACCACGGCCCTGTACGGGTGGCCAGCACCTATCATTTCGCCTATGAAGACGGCACCCCCTATTACAGCGTAGGTACTACCTGCTATGTGTGGACCCATCAGCCCGAATCCGTGCGGCGGGAAACCTTGCAGGAGCTTTCCAAGGGCTATTTTAATAAGATCCGTTTCTGCATTTTTCCCAAGCACTATATCCACAATTTCCGCGACCCCGAAACCTTCCCCTATGAGGGTACGCCGGTGGATAATTCCAACCTGCGTGAAGAGACTTTTTCCAATCCTGTGGACTTTTCCGGCAATCACTGGGATTTCACCCGCTTTAACCCGGAGCATTTTCGGCGGATTGAAACCTGCATTGCCCAGCTGCGGGATTTGGGCATCGAAGCAGACTTGATTATTATGCACCCCTATGACCGCTGGGGCTTTTCCCAGATGAGCCGAGAGGCGGACGACCTGTACTGGCATTATGTAGTCGCCCGTTTCTCCGCGTTCCGCAATGTGTGGTGGAGCCTTGCCAATGAATATGACCTGATGCAGGCCAAAACCCTGGAGGATTGGGAGCGGTACGCCTCCATCCTGTGTGAAAAGGACCCCTACCATCATCTGCGCTCCATTCACAACTGTATCGCCTTTTATGATTACACCCGCCCCTGGGTCACCCATTGCAGTATGCAGCGGCAGGACCTGTACCGTCATGTGGAGTATACCGACGATTTCCGCATCCGCTACGGCAAGCCAGTGGTGTGGGACGAGATTGCCTATGAGGGAAACCTCAACATGGGCTGGGGGAATATCTCCGGGCAGGAGCTGGTGCGCCGGTTTTGGGAAGCCTCTCTGCGGGGCGGCTATGCCGGTCACGGCGAAACCTTCCTGCATCCCCAGGATATCCTGTGGTGGAGCCACGGCGGCAAGCTGCACGGTGAAAGCCCTCAGCGTATCCGGTTTTTGCACACCATTCTCTGCCAAACGCCCGATTTGGGCCTAAAACAGGGGCAAGGTGCGTTTGATGAAACCGTGGGGATTCCCGATTCCCCCACCATACAGGGATACGAGATCCACTATTATGGCTTTGGCCGCCCCTCGTTCCGCAATTTTCAAAAAGCCCCTGACGAGCGCTGGCACGCGGAGGTCATCGACACCTGGAATATGACAGTCACCGACGCCGGGATACACAGCGGTCGGTTCCGCATCCCGCTGCCTGGTAGGGAATATATGGCTGTCCGACTGACCCGTTTGCCGCCATCCACATAAATGTTGCTGATTCTAAAAAGGAGGTTTCCCTGTGCTGGGCCTATATCTGCATATCCCCTTCTGCGACGGCAAATGCCCCTACTGCGATTTTTATTCCCTTGCCGGGGAAGAATCCGTCAAAGAAGAGTATACCCGCCGCCTGGAAAAGGAGCTGGCTCTTTGGGCGGAAAAGCTGGCAAAAGAGGGTGTCCCCCCGGTGGCAGACACCCTGTATTTTGGCGGCGGCACCCCCAACCTGCTGGGAGGAAACCGCATTGCCCGGCTGATTTTGGCGGCAAAGGAACACTTTTCCCTGCAAAACGCGGAGATCACCGTGGAGGTAAACCCCTCTTCGGAACTCAGCGGCTTTTTCCGCGAGATCTTCGCCGCCGGAGCCAACCGGCTCTCCATCGGTTTACAGTCCGCCCATGATAAGGAACTCAAGGCGCTGGGCCGCCGCCATACCGCCCAGCAGGCCGCCGAAACGGTGGAAGCCGCTCGCAAAGCGGGGTTTTCCAATCTTTCTTTGGATTTGATGCTGGCTACCCCGGGGCAGACCCTGGAAAGCGCCCTTTCTTCCGTGCAATTCTGCGCAGAGCTGGGGGTGCCCCATGTTTCCGCCTATCTTTTGAAGGTGGAACCCGGCACCCCTTACTGGAACCGCCGGGATTCCCTGCCCCTACCGGACGAGGACGAAACCGCCGACCGGTATCTGGCGGTATGCGCCGCTTTGGAGCAGGCAGGGCTTATGCAGTATGAAATCAGTAATTTTGCCGCTCCCGGCTTTGAGAGCCGCCACAACCTGAAATATTGGCGCTGTGAGGAATACCTGGGACTTGGTCCCGGCGCTCATTCCTTTGTAAACGGGAAGCGGTTCTATTATCCCCGGAGCCTCCACGATTTTTTGGAGTCTCCCCAGCCCATAGAAGATGGAGACGGCGGCACCCTGGAAGAGACGGTTTTGCTGGGGCTGCGCCTCTCGGAAGGCATTACCCCTCAAACCCTTGCCCCCTTTGGGAAAGCAGGGGAACAAGCCTTTGCCGCCATGGAGAAAAAAAGCCGTCCCTATCGCGCTGCCGGGCTGCTGAAACCGGAGCCGGGACATATCGCCATGACCCCCAAGGGATTTTTGGTATCCAACGAGCTCATCGCGGAGCTTTTACCGGAGTGAGTATTTTTTGAAAAAGGAGCTGCCTTTTCATGCACCTAACCTATAAACATACCCGTTATGCCTGTTACCTAGGCTATATCACCCAGGCCATTATCAACAACCTGGCCCCTCTGCTGTTTATTATCTTCCAGACCCAATACGGCCTCAACTTTGAAATGGTGGGCCGGTTGATTCTCATCAACTTCGGCACCCAAATTATCGCTGACATTCTTGCTGTAAAATTTGCAGACAAGTTTGGCTACCGTACTTCGGCAGTGCTTGCCCATGTATTCTGCGCCACCGGCCTAGTGCTGCTGGGTACTTTGCCCCAGGTATGTCCCTCCCCCTATACAGGCCTGGTCATTGCCGTAGTCACCTATGCGCTGGGCGGCGGCCTGCTGGAAGTGCTGGTGAGCCCCATTGTGGATTCTCTCCCTGGGGACAAGAAAGCCAGCGATATGAGCCTGCTCCACTCCTTCTACTGTTGGGGGCAGATGGGGGTCGTGCTCATCAGCACATTGATTCTGTCGGTATTGGGCACCGATATTTGGATGTGGCTGCCTATTGGCTGGGCTATTCTCCCCTTTTTGAATCTATTTTTCTTTATGAAAGTGCCATTTGTGCCGCCGGTGCCGGAAGAAAAGCTGATGACGGTGCGGGAGCTGTGCAAAAACAGGGTCTTTCTGCTGGCTTTAGTGGTGATGATGTGCGCCGGAGCCAGCGAACTGACCATGAGCCAGTGGTCCTCCCTGTTTGCAGAAACCGGTTTGGGAGTCTCCAAGACACTGGGCGACCTGTTGGGTCCCTGCCTGTTTGCCGCTCTTATGGGCACAGGACGTCTGCTGTATGGCTTATATGGCCACCGGCTGAACCTGCGGAATTCTCTGTTGTTCTGCGGCTGTCTCTGTATGATTTGCTATCTCACCACCGTATTTGCCCCCTATCCTCTGCTTTCCCTAGTGGGCTGCGCGGTGTGCGGATTTTCTGTCAGCCTCATGTGGCCCGGCGCTTTCTCCGATACCGCCGCCCGGTTCCCCATGGGCGGCACCGCCATGTTCGGCATGATGGCAGTATTCGGGGATTTAGGAGCTTCTTTGGGACCGTGGCTGTCCGGCGTGGTCAGCGACCTTTCTCAGAAAACCAACCTGTTGCAGCAGCTACAGGCCAATACTGGAGAAGAGCTTTCCCAGCTGGGGCTCAAAGCAGGACTGCTGGCTGGCGTCCTTTTCCCGCTGATTCTGACCCTCAGTGTATTGTACTTAAAAAAGCGCCACAAAAATGCATAAAAAGGGCCCCCGGTTATGAGCCGGGGGCCTTTTTGCATCGTTAAACTTATTCGGCCAATGATTTGCCTAGGGCTGCGCAGGCTGCCTGTGCCTCCTCGTCGGGAGCTTCGTTGCAGATCACGCTGTCGCAGGCCAGTTCCGCGCCGTCATCCCGGCAAACCTGCTCCCAATTTCGCATCCACTCGCCGTCTCCCCAGCCGTAAGAGCCAAACAGGGCGATCTTTTTCCCCGAAAGCTCCGGCTCACAGCTTTGGAACATGGGTTCAAACTCGCTTTCCTCCAGTTGCTCTGCTCCCATGGAGGGGCAGCCAAAAGCAATGGCGTCAAATTCCTTTACCTGCTCCCCACCAAAAGCGGAAGCCTCCAGCACCTCCACCTGGGCGCCAGCCTCCTGTGCTCCAGCAGCTACTGCCTCTGCCATAGCCTGGGTGTTGCCGGTGCCGCTCCAATATACCACTGCGATCTTGCTCATGATACGGTCTCCTTTCCATTTTTATTGGGTGGTTCCTTATCAGGAAGCCACGGTAAGCTGTGTCAGGCTCCTGCCGTCGCAAAACAGCCGCAGGTAGATATCCCGACATTTTTTGAACCGAGCAAATTGCCGTGCTGCCTGCTGTTCATCCCCGTACACCTTCCAGCATCCGGTACACTTGCAGTTTCGGCCTCTATGCTGGATGAATCCCTGTACATCCTCAGGGGGATACCCCAAAAACAGCCCGATCTCATGAGGAAACCCCTCCCCCTCTCCGATACGCTGTTTCAGGGTTTCCAGCGCCTCCCGGGGCGTTTCCCACCGGTATCCCTCCCGGCACAAAATACACCGGGCGTCCGGGTGGGATAGGTCTTTTCTCAGCCGTTCCTCCCGATAGATGTACACCAAAAGGCGTTCTCCCCGCTCCCGGAGGATGGCAAGGGTGACCCCCTTTTCTGCCAGGGTCTTTTTCCAGTTCTCCACGGCCTGCCGTCCCTCTGCCGGGACGGTAAACAGGCTAGCGGTTTTCAGGTTGGCCAAAGTGGGGGCGCCGTTTTCAATCAAAAGCAACTCTGACATTTTTACCTCCCCCCGCAATGGCGGCTCAACAGTTCTTCCAGCGCGGAGATACTGCTGCTATGCACTCGGGCAATGGGCACCTGGTTGCGCTTGGCCTCCTGGGACGCGCTGATGACCATCTTATGGGAGACGGTGCTGACAAACACGATCAACAGGTCAGGGGTCCCCAGCTTCTTTTTTAGCGTTCCGTTTTCCTTGACGAACACCTTGGCCTTACAGCCATAGCTTTTACAAACGTCCTCATACTGGCATACCATCCGTTCGTTTCCACCGACGATCACCACGCTCATCTGATTTCCCGTTCCTTTCTCTGCGCTATAGGCAATAATTAGGTTAGTATAAACTAACTTATCTCCAAAAAGAAAAGCGCTATAAGTTAGTTACCGCTAACTTATAATAGCATACCCCATTACTGCCGTCAAGAGGGAAAATGATAAAATCGCGGGCACGTTATATCACGGCCCGCGATTTTCGCTTCGCATTATGTAATTTTAACGGTAGGGCAATACGATTTCCGGGTTGATGCGCTCTCCGTTTTCCCACAATTCAAAGTGGAGGTGAGCGCCGTAAGAGTCGCCGGTATTTCCCACATATCCGATGATCTGCCCCTTTTCCACATACTCACCGGTAGATACCACGACCCGGCTCATATGGGCATACTGGGTGGCATAGCCGTCATCGTGACCAATCATCACATGATAGCCCCAGCCATATCCCCAGGTATCCGCTGTATAAGCGGTAATCACCTGGCCGCTCTGGGCAGCCACAATAGGCTGGCCGTAGATTCCGGCGCCGATAATATCGATACCCTTATGGGCACGGCCGCCTTCATACCATCCGTCACCCACCTTATAAAAACCGGGTACCGGCCAGGTATAGCCAGTGGAAGATGGGGGTGCTGTCGGCGTAGGAGTGGGGGTGGGCTCCCAGCTTCCTCCGTCTCCCGGCTCCGGGTCAGGCGTAGGGGTTGGGGTGGGAGTCGGAGTAGGCGTGGGGGTAGCTTTGCTTTTCTCTTCCAGCCATTGCTTCTGCAACTCGGAGAGCTGGTTAATCAATTCTTCCTTTTGGGCGTCTGCATCAGAGATTTCCTGAGACACTTGGTCCTGACTTTCGCCCAGCTCTTCCAGCACCCGCTGGCTTTCTTCCTGTAACTGGGAAAGCTCGTCCTTCCGGTCTTCCAAGGAGGTACGCAAGTCGCTGGCTTCCTGTCGGTCGGCTTCCAGCTGGGCTTTCTCTTCGGACATGGCCTCCATCTGAGCCTTTACCGAATCCATCAGCTGGGTATCGTGGCGAGTAATGGCGGACATTAGCTCCGCCTTTTGTGCTAGGTCTGGCAGGCTTTCTGCGCTGAGAATGATCTCCAACGTGCCGGCGCTGCCCAGCTTATACAGGGCACAAAGCCGCTCTTTCAGCTGTTCAAAATCTGCATCCAGCTTCTCCTGGGAGTCCTTGAGGTTTTCCTGGCTCTCCAAGATCTGGCTGTCCAGCTGGTTCAAACGCTCATTGGCAGTATCGATCTCACTCATGACTACCTGAATCTGTTCCTCCAGGGAATCATAATATTCCTGCTGTTTTGCTTCATCGTCTTTCAGTTCTTCCAGCTTTTCGTTTAATTCCTGTCGTTTTTCTTCCAGCTCGCTTTGTTGCTGCTGTAATTCAGACTGCTTGTCTTCGATATCCGAAAGCACATCCGCTCCTGCTACCGCTGCCAAGCTCACAGCCAGCATACACCCTACTGTGAATGCTGCTGCCAAACGTCGTATGCCTTTTCTTTCTTTTCGCACTGCGCACACCTCCTACAAGTCGACATAATTCCTGTATATCTTCAGTATACCGGCATCCCCCTGTTTTTTCAAGACATATTTTGCAGGAAAACAGGGAAAATAAAAAAAACTCCCTCCGGAAAATCCCGGAGGGAGAAATCATCAACGGTACCGGTTACGATACGTATCCCGATAATATCGATCGCTGAGAAGGCGGCCCTTTTTCCGCTTTCGTTTATTGTTATAGCGCTTTCTTCCTGCGCCACCTCTAGGCCCATAGCGGTTGCTGAGAAGCACCAGCACCACCACCAGTATGCCCAGGCCAATACACACCCAAGCAAGGATGCCGATCAGGTTAACGCTGGAGCGATCCGTTTCCGATACAGACACCGAAACATTGCCTTGATACTCACTGCTCACATCGGAACCAATTCCTCCTGCCACAGGGGTTGGGGTAGGAGAAGCCGAAGGGGATGCGCTGGGAGAAGGCGATGGCGAACCTTGAGGCGTTGCGCTTGGTGTAGCCGTAGCAGTAGTCTGGGTATTGTTAGGTTTAGGAGTAGCTGTTGCCTGAGCGGTGGGCTTAGCGGTTGGTTTTTGTGTAGGTTTAGCAGTGGGTTTTGGCGTAGGTTTGGCAGTAGGTTTTGGGGGCGGATCAGGGGGCGGATCAGGGGTGGGATCAGGCGTAGGTGTAGCCGGCTCCGGGGTAGGCTCTTCCGGTTCAGACGTTTCCGGCTCCGAGGGCTCTGTCTGTACCTCTGTTTCCGTCTGCGTTTCTGTATACGTCACGGGAAGCTCTTCCGCTGCCACCGAAACCACAGACGCTGCCACCAGCAGGATACACAAGAGCACCCACAACGTCCTGTTGAATTGTTTCATCCCCGCACCTCCAGAGATCCCTTTAGGACCTTTCTTTTTACCGGGTTTTCCCGGTTTTCAGCTGTCTATTATGAAATATTATATCAGATTTTCGACAAAAAACAACTCTTCTTGCCTGATTCCCACACCATTGGCAAAGATTTAAGAAACAAGTCATATTTTTCTTTGTTTTTCCTTGATTTTCCAGTTAATTTTTTCCCTTTGACAAGGTCTATATTACATTCTGTAATTTTTCTTCAACATATTCCACAAGGTTATCCACAATGGTCAGATCCACTTCCCCCTCAAACCACAGGATATGATATTCCATAATCGTGCGGTCACCAAGGGTAGTGGAAAGGCTCACCGGCGGCGTCATATCCCCCAGACCCATTCTCCGGCACCGAACATCCACCACCAAAATTCCTGCCAAAAACACGACTATACTGATAGTGGTAAAAAAGGGCACCCAAAACCATGCCCAACGTTGTTTTTCCGCTTTTTTTCTTTCCTGCATTTTGCTAAACGTTCCTTCCTCCACGGTTTTTCGGTTTAGTATGGCGCTAATCCCCGGGAAATATACTCCCGGCCAGCATCATTCCATCAACCCGCGCATGACCTTGGCCAGCACCTGGCCAAATAGGGTGCCGGTATAGGAAGCCTCTTCCACTGTGTTTACCTCCGTGCCAAATTCTACTAGCAAAGAGCCGGTAGTAAGGTTTTCATTATACACGCTGTCACAAAAATTCAGGGGTCTTGCCAACCCGGGATACAGCTCCGCCGCCATATCCTGTAGTTTTAACGCCAGACGCAGGTTTTGTTGCCAGTTGGGGAAATCCAATGTTCCGCCGGCGTCGCAGCCGCTGAGGATCATAAACTGGGCAGCCTTTTTCCCATCAATGGTAACGGTGGGCTTTACCCGCCCATTGTCATCTCCAATCGCATCCCGGTGGACGTCCAGTGTAATCTGGATGGTGGGATATTTTTCCAGATTTTTTTTCATGGTCTCTGCCGACCGGGTATATCCACCGGTATAGGCGGGATAATCGTGGACGGTGGTATCATGGATGACGCCAAACCCAGCCGCTTTTAGCTCCGCCTCTATGGCGTTGCCCACCATCACCACCGTTTCTTCCTCATTCTGACTGCGAGTGGCAGTCCCCTCATAAAACCAGGGGCTTTCCTCCTTTAGATAGGATTCGGTGGTATGGGTATGGTAGATCAGCACCATGGGGGTGCCGTCATCCCGGATGTCCAGCTCTGTAGACTTTTCCAGCTCTTTTTCAAAATCGATGTCCTCCCCGGTAGCATTGCGGATATCCATGTTTCCCCACTGGGTACCCCCTCCCACTATGGTCTCATTGATGGGGATGGCTTTTGCCCCCGGTTTAGGGGTGGGTACTGGCGTTGGAGAAGGCGTTGCGGTGGGCGAAGGGGTTGGAGAAGGCGCCGGGGTGGACTTCACACCGTCTGCCGCTTCATCGTTTTCTACCATTTGGTCCTCTATGTCCTGTTCTTCTGTCATTACCTGCTGGGCCGCTCGGGGCATTACCATGTCGGCGGTGGCTACTACTGCCTGCTGCCCGTCCAGAAAGGGAAAATACCGGGCCCAAAAACATCCAGCTGCTGTCAATGCAGCAGCCAGAGACACAATTTTGATTTTCCACGGCGTTTTCCCTGCCATACTGCCTCCCCTTTCCGCTGGTGCAAAAGTTTTTCCCTACCAGTATATGGGGACGGCAGCTCTGGCAGAACCAAAAAAAGCCCCGGCACAAGGCCGGGGCGAAAAATTTATCAGCGCTTATCAAAAGAGATGTAGGGACGCTGCTCCTGTACCGATTTATAGGCGGGACGGATGATCTTTCCAGCATTGGTAAGCTCCTCAATGCGGTGAGCGCTCCAACCGGAAATACGAGCAATGGCAAAAATGGGGGTATACAGTTCCAACGGCAGATCCAGCATGCTGTAAATAAAGCCGCTGAAGAAGTCCACGTTGGGGCTGACGCCCTTGTAGATCTTCCGCTCCTGGCTGATGATCTGAGGAGCCAGACGGGCAACGGTGGAATACAGCTCGTACTCCTCCATCTTTCCCTTTTCCTCCGAAAGGCTCTTAACAAAGGCCTCCATCACCTTGGCACGGGGGTCGGACAGAGAGTATACTGCATGGCCCATACCATAGATCAGGCCAGCCTTATCAAAGGCTTCCTTATGCAGCAGGTGGCGCAGATAAACGGAAAGCTCTTCCTCGTCCTTCCAATCCTTGACTACCTGTTTCATATCCTCAAACATCTGTACCACCTTGATATTGGCGCCGCCGTGCTTGGGTCCCTTCAGAGAACCAAGAGCCGCAGCAATAGCGGAATAGGTGTCGGTGCCGGAAGAGGATACCACATGGGTGGTAAAGGTAGAGTTATTGCCGCCGCCATGCTCTGCGTGGAGGATCAGGGCAATATCCAGCACTCGGGCTTCCAGCTCCGTATATTTGCAGTCGGGGCGCAGAATATGAAGGATATTTTCCGCTGTGGAAAGGGATTCCACCGGAGGATGGATATAAAGGCTCTGTCCGTCGTGATAATGGCGGTACGCCTGATAGCCATAAACCGAGAGCATGGGGAACAGGGCAATCAGCTGCAAGCACTGGCGCAGCACATTGGGGATGCTGATGTCACTGGCAAAGTCATCGTAAGAGTACAGGGTCAAAACACTTCTAGCCAGAGTGTTCATCATATCCCGGCTGGGGGCCTTCATAATGATATCCCGGACAAAACTGGTGGGCAGGCTGCGGTAGCCTCCCAACAGCCGGGTAAAATCCTGTAGCTGCTGAGGAGTGGGAAGCTCACCGAACAGCAACAGGTAGGTAGTCTCTTCAAATCCAAAACGGCGGTCTTTTACACAGCCGCGAATCAATTCCTCTACATCAATGCCGCGATAATACAACTTTCCTTCGCAGGGGACCTCTTTGCCGTCCACCTTTTTGGTAGAAACGATCTCCGATATTTCGGTAAGCCCTGCCAGCACACCTTTACCATTCAGGTCACGCAAACCCCGTTTTACATCATATTTTCCGTAAAGCTCCGGGTCAATCCTTCCATTTTTCTCACACTGTTCGGCAAGCAGACGGATCTCAGGGGTAATCTCAGAATACACATTTGCCATGGGCTTTCTCCATCCTTTCTCAATTCACTCGGTGTACGCGCGGCATGGCGAGCCCATTACCGGCGCTATAGTTATTAAGATACGCAACTAATATTTAATTAGTATAGCATACGTTTCTAAAAAATCCCATGTATTTTTTGTAAATTTATATACTTTTCGGGATTTTTACCTACATTTATAAAAAAGAAATCAGCGATTTCGTAAAAAACACTTGCTTTTTTACGTGTAATACCAGGCTCCCCAGCTATCTCTTGCCCTGTGGTTTCCTTGTTTTTCAATCCAAAATATGATATAGTGGGACTGAAAATAGTTTATAAGTATACTGTGAATACAAATTCCTTGTGAAAATAAAACAGGAGATGAATCCCATGCCAGAAGAATTCATCAGTTCCCACGGAAAAAGTAGTAAACCCCGAAATATCAAATACAATAACCAGAAACTTGTACTTTCTCTTTTTCGATACGCCGATAAACTCTCCGTCAGCGAGATTTCGGAACACGTGGAGCTGAGCAAAACCACCATCACCAAGATTATCGGAGACCTTTTGCGGAAAAACCTGATTGTTTCTGCCGGTAAAGGGGATTCTACCGAAGAAGGGGGAAAAAAGCCGGAGCTTTTTACTTTTAATCCCACTTATCAGTATATCGCAATGGTGAATCTTCCCTCCGCCCAGGTGCGGGTGCATATTATGGATCTGAAATCCCATCTGGTTTTTCAATATAGCCGGCTGGTCTATATCCAGGATTCCGATTATCCCGCTTGTATCCAGTGCGCCGCTCAGGCAGTCGTTTCCGCCATACAGGAATTTGGCATTTCTGGAAATAAGCTCTGCGGCATCGTGCTCTATGGAGACGGCATTGTGGATTCCACCCATGGGGTCATCCGCTACTCTATGCATCACCCTTGGCCCCGAAACCTATCTGTACGCAAAGAATTTTCCGATTTGCTCCCCTTTTCGGTACCGGTATATATAGAAAACGTGGGCGCTCTTACCGGCTATGCCGACTTATTGGACCCGGAAAACCAGTCGATCCATTCCATGATCCATCTATCGGTGGGGGAACATTCCAGCGGCTGTGTCATAAAGGACCATGAACTGCAAAAAGGCTGTCACGGCTTTATGAGCGAGTTTGGCCATGTGATCGTAGACCCTCACTCCCCCCTGCCCTGCATTTGTGGGGCCAAGGGATGTTTTGAGGTGATGGTCTCCCCCAGAGCTGTATTACACTATACTGGGGAACTGTCCATGGAATATCCTGACTCCTCCATTGCCGCCGCAGCCAAGGAAGATCAACTGACCATGGAGGAACTGTTTGCCGCCGCTAATGAGGGCGAACCCTGTGCCTGCCGCAGCATGGATCAGGTGATCCGCTGGTTCACAGTATTGATCCGCTCGATGATAATCTTCCACGACCCTCAAAAGATCATTATTCAGGGGATCTATCAGAACGCAGGCTCCTATTTTCTAGAGAATCTGCGCAGTGCGGTAGTCTCCACCCCATTGTTCCGCACCGGCGCCGACCTACTCATCGATTACGCACCTTACCAGTTTAACGAGGCCCTGATTACCGGCGCCTCCTATTATGTGTGCTGTAAATTTTTAGACAACAATCAGCTGTACGACTAAATCCCACATAAATGCCAAATGCCCCCGGCCATACTGAACCGCCCCAGATTGTGCAGACAGCACAAAAAAGAGCCCCCTGTGCGGGAATATTAGGTTTTAGCAGGAGTGGCGCAGCGTCAGCGGCGCCACTCCTGTTTTGCTTTGGATGCGCTCGTGGTTGTAAAAGTGGATATAACGGTCAATCATCTCATTGGCTTCCGAAAAGGTCGCAGGTTTATGGCGGTAGATGCACTCTATTTTGAGGATGGAGAAGAAATTTTCCGCCATTGCATTGTCATACGGGTTCCCACGTCTTGACATCGAGGGGGTAATGCCGTATTGTTGAGTTAGCTTGAAATATGCTTGGGATGTGTATTTAAAGCCTTGGTCGCTGTGGAGCTGCAACTCTGCGGCGACCTTCTTCTTTTCTCTGCACATTGCCAGATGAATGGTATCCAGAACCAGATTCACGCTTTGCGTTGCTCCTGTCTTGTAGGCCACAATGCTGTTGTCATACAGATCCCGAATCATGGATAGGTACAATACGCCCTGTCTGGTATGGATATAGGAGATATCGGTCACCCATTTGCTGTTCGGTGTTTCGGCATGAAAATTCCGGTTGAGAAGATTCTGGTATTTGTGTACCTGCTCACCCATCCGCTGCCATCTTCTGCGACGGCGAATCTCTGCCAGCAAGCCATATTTCTTCATGACACGCAGAATTGTCTTGGGGTTGTGGTAAATCCCTTTGCTGCCTTTCAGCCACTGCCACATCCGTCGGTAACCGTAGGTATGAAAGCATTTTGTTTGCTGTTGTCTGATTATTTCGGCGAGGGCTGCATCCTTTTCGGCACGGCCCATCCGCTTTACAAAGCTGTAATAACCGCTTCTGGACACTGCAAAGAATCGGCACATGACAAGCACGGGATATTCTTCCCGGTGGCGGTAGATTACTGAATACTTTACCTTTGCTCTCACTTCCTTTCTGTGGATCGCAGAAAATCCCGCAACAACTCGTTTTCCATTCGCAAACGCCGGATTTCGTAAGCCTGCTCTGTAACAATGTCCCTGGGCGCATCGCTTTTCCTCGGCCTGCCTTTCGGGCGTGGAGAAATTCCGGCTTTCAGCTTTGCTTGTTTGCGGTTGTACCGATTGATCCAACTCTTGATTTGCGATTTGCTCAACCCTAACTGATCTGCTATTTCTTGCCGTGTTGCACCCTTTTGCCGCATACTTAGGATTTCTTCTTCCAACTCCTGAACATGTGTGTATTTTCTTCGTG